>NZ_JBSHAM010000030.1:0-94712 GCF_053611505.1 Amycolatopsis sp. NPDC054798
CCTGTCGCGGTGAGAACCGCGACAGGCACTCACGACGGCTTGAGCTCCCACCTGATGAGCGTTTCCCCGCTGGGCGAGGGCCGGTCCTCTGGCCCGACGCGGGTGAACCCGGCCCGTCGCGCCACCACCGCGGACGCGGTGTTGCTTTCGTCGTGCCGATAAGCGATTTCGCGCAGCCCCAGGCGGTCGAACCCGAACTGGATCGCGGCCGAAAGCGCTACTGCCGCAATGCCTTTGCCTCGTTCGGCAGGATGCGTCCACACCGACGCCTCCGCGGTGCCGAAGTCGAGGTCCAGATCGCGCAGCCCGACCTCGCCGAGCAGACGGCTGGTCGCCGGATCGGCGACGGCCCACGAGCAGCGCTCGTCGCACGCCCACTGCGCGGCACGCAGCGTCACGTACTCGGTGGCTTCGTCGGGGGTGCGCAACCGGTAATTCAGCACGTACCGCCGATGCCGCGGGTCGGCGAACGCCTCCATCAGCGCGGGCCGGTCGTCGAGATGCCGGTCCGCGCGCAGTTGACGCAGGTAGTACGCGCCCGCGTTGATGTCCACGGGTTCCACGACTCGAGCCTAACCGGCAGAATGCGGGCAGCGGCTGCGTGCCGTGTCACGTCCGTCGCGACGCGAGTGAAAACTCCCTGCCGTTTCGGGCAGCACTAGGCGAAAATCCGTCGCGGCGTGATGAGCACGCTGGCAGCGTTGCCGGTATGCCGGACAATCTGACCCAGTTTGCCGCCGAACACGCCCGTCTGCACGGATGGGACGACCTGCCCGCTTTCCTCGCCGACGACCGGATCTGGACGTTCGCCGAGGTCTACACCGGGGCCGCCCGGGTCGCGGGCGGTTATCGAGCCGCCGGGCTGACCCGCGGCGACCGCGTTCTGCTCGCGCTTCCGGACAGCATCGAGATGGTCTGGTGCCTGCTCGGCGCGTGGCAGGCCGGAATCGTCGCGATTCCGGTGAATGTCCAGATGAGCCAAGACGATTTGACCCGCGACATCCGCACTGCCGAACCCGCGCTGATCGTCGCCGACCCGGAAACCGCGGGCTGGCTCGACGCCGCCGGTCTCGCGTCGACCACCAGTGCGGAGCGGCTGGCTGCCGGGGAGCCGGAGACGGAGTTCGCGCCGGGCGGAGACCATCCGTCGCACGCGATGTTCACGTCCGGGACGACCGGTGCGCCCAAGCTGTGTTTTTACCTGCACAGCAATTTCGATCCGTCGATGCTCCGCACGGACGGGGTCGGCACGGTCGCGCTCTCGGTGTCGCGGATGTACTTCTCCGGCGGGCTGTTCTCCTCGGTGATGGCCACGATGTACACCGGTCAGACGTCGGTGCTTTCGCGGCCGCGCGCGACCCCGGCCGCCGCGCTGGAGCTGATCCGCCGCCACAACGTCGCGAAGCTTTTCGCGCAGCCGAGTTTCTACGCGCGCCTGCTGCTTGAACCGGGGCACGCCGAGACTCTCGGACAGTTGCGCGGCGCGATGTGTGCTGGCGAAGTGCTTTCCGCGCGGTTGCGCGAGAAGCTGGTACTGGTCTTCGGCGATCGGTTGACGAACCTTTACGGCGCTACTGAGGCCGGTGGATACGCCGCGGGCTGCCCAGCGGACTACGCGGATGTGTCCGCGGTCGGGCCGGTCTTCGAGGGGCGTTCGGCACGCGTAGTGGTCGACGGGCAGGAGGCGGCGGCCGGGGTGCGGGGCGAACTGCAGTTTTTGGTCCCGTACGCCACTCGGGGTGTCGCTCGCGGCAGCCTCGGCCCGGATCAGGTGACCGACGTCTGGTGGTCGACGGGCGATCTCGGGTCGATCGACGAGCAGGGCGTCGTCCACGTCTACGGCCGGTTGGACGACGTCGAGGTGATCGGCGGGCAGAACGTCGTCCCCGGCGAGGTCGAACAGCTCCTCGAAAGCCACCCGAAGGTGCGGGAAGCAGCGGTCAGCGCGGTGCGGCGCGAGGCGGGGGACACGACGCTGCGCGCTTATGTGGTCACCACTTCGGGCACCGGCGACGACGACTTGAGCGCGGAATTGGTCGCGCTGACTCGGGAACACCTGTCGTGGTACAAGGTGCCGCAGGACGTGACCTGGCTGGATGCGTTGCCGCGCAACGCGAACGGCAAGGTGTTGCGGCGGCAGCTGCGTGCCGCGGGTGGGCAGTGACTTAAGCGGACGAAGGGATCGCCGGGAACTCCGCGTGCACGGCGGTCCCTTCCCCTCGCGCGGACTCGATGGTCAGCGAACCCGCCACCCGTTGCACTCGCTGGCGCATCGCCTCCAGGCCGAAGCCGGTGCCGTCGCCGCGGTCGCCGGGGGCGAAACCCCTTCCGTCGTCGCGGATATCGAGCATGACCAGGTCGCTGGTGTAGGTCAGGGTGATGCCGATCCGGCTGGCGCACGCGTGTTTTTCGGCGTTGGCCAAGGCTTCCTGCGTCACCCGGTACAGCGCCACTTCCAGTTCCGGCAGCAACGGCCGCGCGTTGCCTTCGACATCGGCGGTTACCTCGGCTCCGGAGGTGCTGGACGCTCGATTTGCCAATTCTGCCAACGCTTCCGGCAGATTCGAGTCGGCCAACGGCTCTGGCCGCAACGCCTGAACCGCCCGGCGGGCCTCGGTGAGACTGTCCTTCGCCAGCGTGTGGACGTGGTCGAGATGCCGTTGCCGATCCGCGGCTTCGGTGGCCCGGTCGGCGGCTTGCAGTTGCGTGACGATGCCGGTCAATCCTTGGGCGACAGTGTCGTGAATTTCGCGAGCCATTCGCTGGCGTTCGTCGAGCACCCCGGCTTCTCGGGCTTGGGTAAGCAGTTGGGCGTGCAATGCCGCGTTTTCCGTTAAGGCCGTTTCCAGTTTCGCGTTCGATTGCGCGAGTTTTTCGTTGGTACGGCGGCGTTGTTCGTTCTCCGCACCGACGAACCACGCCACGTACAGAATCGGGCCGACGATCGAAACCGCGGTGATCCACGGCGGTGACGGCTGCCAAATTCCCTTGGCCAGCAACGGAACTATCGCCGTCGCGGCTGCCGCGAAGATACTCCAGCGCACCGGGAACAATACGAACGCGATCGGATAGCCGATCGAAGCGAAGGCGGTGAACGGGTCCAGCCGGGAGGTGAGCATGGTCGCGCCGGCCAGCAGAACGACAAAGAATCCGATGGCCAGCCACGGTTTTCGCGTGCGCTGCGGGAAAACCGGGATCAGCACCAGCAGCCACAGCCCGCTCGCCGCGGCGAGAAGCAGGGTGGTGCGCCACTGCGCGGGAGCACCGTGCGGCTGACCGGCGGCGATGATCGTGCACACCGCGAGCGCCAGAATTCCGATCCCGGCGAACACCGGGCCCGCCCACCGCTCGGCCTTCGGGTCCACCGAACCCGGCCGCAACCCCATCATCGGGCTGGGTCGCGCCGAGCGTTCTCGCGGGCTCAGCGCCGCCGCCATCCGCTGAACAGGATCAGCAGCAACGGCAGCGCGAACACGATCAGCAGCCGTCCGCGGGTCACGATGAGCACGACGACCGCCAAGGCGATCGAAAGCGGCACCGAATACCGCATCACGAACCCGCCCAGCCTGCCGTTTCCAGCGGACGGCACGACCGGTTCCGGCCGGGCCGTGGCCAGCAGCGCGCTCGGCCGCGGCGAGGGCAGGTCGTCGAACAACGGCTCCAGCTCGCTCACTAGCTTGGCGGACGTGACCTTCGCCGAACGGCTGCCGTATTCGTCGATGTCGAGGCGTCCGGTGCGGACGTGCTCGGAGAGGACGTCGAGCGCGTCCTGTCGTTCGGCGTCGCTCAGCCGCAGGTCAGCCATGGCCCGCCTCAGCGGTCGAGACGGCGCTGGCGCCGGTGCTCGTCGCGCATCGCCCGGAACTCCTCGCGACGCTCCCGGTGCCGGTCGTGGTGGTGATGGTCATGATGCTCGAAACCCTTGCCCCAGAGCGCACGGCCGACCGCGGTGAGCGCGATCGGCGCGAAAATGACCGGCCATCCCGCGGTGCCCGTGGCGATCAAGGCGATCGCCGCGATCCACACCAGCGGAATCAGGGCGGCGACGAGGCGTTGCCCCGGCGACCACTCCTGTTGCCGCGCGGCCACCTCGCCGGACGCCGCGGGCTGCGGCACCGGCATCGGCGGGGGAGGTGCCACGGCCGGTTGCGGCGCGGCGGGAGTGCCCGCGCCGAACATCGGATGCGGTACCGGCAGATCGACGAACAGCTCGCCCAGTTCGCCCCGGGTCTTGGCCGCGGTGATCCGGGCGGATCGTTCGCCGAACTCGTCGATGTCGATCCGCCCCGCGCTCATGTGCTCACCGAGCGCATTCAGCGCGGACTCTCGCTCCTGGTCGCTGATCCGCAGCTGCGGAGACGGAACCTCAGTCACGTAGTCGATGGTAGGCCGCGCGAGCGCGCGGCACCCACGACATTCAGCACAACTTCAGTCCTTGAGTTCCAAGAGTTGTGTTCCCTGGGTGACCGCGGAACCGATCTCGACCGAAAGCCCGGTGACAGTGCCCGCTTTGTGTGCGGTTACCGGGTTTTCCATCTTCATCGCTTCGAGCACCACGATCAGCTCGCCCGCCTCGACGTGCTGGCCTTCCTCGACCGCGATCTTCACGATGGTGCCCTGCATCGGCGCGGTGACCGCGTCGCCACTCACCGCTGCCTTCGCGCCGCCGGCCCGCTTGCGGGGCTTGGCTTTCGTCGCCGCGGGCGCGCCGCCGCCCTCGAGGGCGAACCCGCCCGGCAGCGACACTTCGAGCCGTCGGCCGCCGACCTCGACCACGACGTTCTGCCGCGGCGCCTCTTCCTCGGCCTCGACGTCCGGCGCGGTGAACGGCTCGATCTTGTTGTCGAACTCGGTCTCGATCCAGCGGGTGTGCACGCTGAAGCCGTTTTCGTCGCCGATGAACGCCGGGTCGTCCACGATCACGCGGTCGAACGGCAGCACCGTGGCCATGCCCTCGACCTCGAACTCGGCCAGCGCGCGGCGGCTGCGCTCCAGCGCGTTCTGCCGGTCCGAACCGGTGACGATGAGCTTGGCGAGCATCGAGTCGAACTGGCCGCCGATCACGCTGCCGGATTCGACGCCGGAATCGACGCGCACGCCCGGCCCGGAGGGAGCGACGAACTTGGTGACCGTGCCCGGCGCGGGCAGGAAGCCGCGCCCGGCGTCCTCGCCGTTGATGCGGAACTCGATCGAGTGGCCGCGCGGCGTCGGGTCCTCGGTGATCCGCAGCTTCTCGCCGCGCGCGATGCGGAACATCTCGCGGACCAGGTCGATGCCGGTGGTTTCCTCCGAAACCGGGTGCTCGACCTGCAGGCGGGTGTTCACCTCAAGGAAGGAAATGGTGCCGTCGACCGCGACGAGGTATTCGACGGTGCCCGCGCCGTAGTAGCCGGCCTCCTTGCAGATGGCCTTGGCGGACTCGTGGATCCGGGCGCGCTGGTCGTCGGACAGGTACGGCGCGGGGGCCTCTTCCACCAGCTTCTGGTGGCGGCGCTGCAGCGAGCAGTCGCGGGTGCCGACGACGATCGCGTTGCCGTGCTGGTCGGCCAGCACCTGCGCCTCGACGTGCCGCGGCTTGTCCAGGTACCGCTCCACGAAGCATTCGCCGCGGCCGAACGCGGCCACCGCCTCGCGCGTCGCGGACTCGAACAGTTCAGGGATTTCTTCCCGCGTGCGGGCGACCTTCAGGCCGCGGCCGCCGCCGCCGAACGCCGCCTTGATCGCGACCGGCAGGCCGTGCTCGTCGGCGAACGCGATGATCTCGTCGGCGTCCTTCACCGGCTCCTTGGTGCCGGGCACGAGCGGCGCGCCCGCGCGCATCGCGATGTGCCGCGCGGTCACCTTGTCGCCGAGGTCGCGGATCGACTGCGGGCTCGGCCCGATCCAGGTCAGGCCCGCGTCGAGGACGGCCTGGGCGAATTCGGCGTTCTCGGAAAGGAAGCCGTAGCCGGGGTGGACCGAATCCGCGCCGGACCGCTTGGCGGCGTCGAGGATCTTGTCGATCGCGAGATAGCTTTCGGCCGCGGTGGTCCCGCCGAGGGCGAACGCCTCGTCGGCGAGCCGCACGTGCGGCGCGTCGCGGTCCGGGTCGGCGTACGCGGCCACGCTCTGCAGGCCGGCGTCCTTCGCGGCCCGGATCACGCGAACCGCGATCTCGCCCCGGTTCGCGACCAGGATCTTGGTCACCGGACCGCCTGCGCTCGCGGTGTCCTGCTCGCTCACCACATACCTCCCGTGCCCGTCGCCGCGCTGCTGGTCAACCGGGAGTCTACGGACCAGGACAGGGCCTGGATTGAGAGGTGGACCACCCAGCTCGGTCCTGTTTATACCCGTCCGGCCGGGGCCTGATGCCGCAGTTCGGCCGGTAGTTCGGAGTCGAGCACGATGACGTCGTAGGGGTTGACCTGGTGCACGAGCGCCAGGTTCTCGGTGTTGACCAGGATCCACGGCTGGTGCTCGCCGCAGCAGTCGACGAGCCGGTCGAGCGCGGTGAAGGCGACCAGCGCGGTGCGGCCGTCCGGGGTGCGGCGCAGTTCGACGTTGGCTCCGGTCTGGCCGTCGGTGGTCGGGCCGGTGGGGCCGGTCGGCAGGTAAAGGGCCGGGGGCAAATTGGGGTTCGTCACTCGGACAACATAGACGGCCACGGTGCGCAAGGTCGCTTACAGTCTCGGATATGCGGACTTGGCCGAAGCGCGTCCCGCGATCCGCGCTGCTCACCGCCGTTCTCGCGGCGGTGGTGACGGCGGCGGCGCTCGTCGTGGTCGTCGTGCTGCGCCCGAAGCCGGACGGCGCGGAGACCATGATGCCGAGGGAACCCGCCGCGGCCCCGGTGGAAGCACCGTCCGCGACCTGCGGAAACGGTCCGTGCAAGCAACTGGCGGCGGTGAGCGTCGGCGGTACCCCGGTCGTGTTGCTCGCGGACGCCTCGGGCGGATTGGGCCGGGTCCAGGTCGGAACGCAGCCGTTCGAACTGGCGATCACGGCCATGGGCGCGAAACTGACGGCCACCTCGCTGCGCTGCATCGACGGATCGACCGCCGCGTGCCTGATCCGCGGCGACGCGGCCGGCGGCTCGTACGGCGAACTGCTCACCGAGTCCGGCGGGGTGTGGCGCGATTACGGCAAGCCGTATTTCTCGGACGCTGGCTCGCTGTCGCTCTACGACGTCAGCCAGGACGGCCGTCCGGACGTGATCGTCGTCCGGCACGAGTGCCCGCAGGCGGTGTCCGGCTCGCCGCGCTGCCAGGCGTCGCCGGTGGTGGCGGAGGTCTACGAACTCGACGGCGAGGTGATGGGCTGCACGAGCACCGTCACCGCGCCGTCGAATTTCCGCGGCTGGCCGGACGTCGAGCTGAAGAAATCCCAGCTGCGCCGTTGTTCCGGCAACTCGTGAGCGGCAATCCCGGTGAGAACCGGGATCGCCGCTCACGAGGCGTCAGGCGGTGGCGGGCCGGGCGGCGCCGCCCTCGTCGCGGTGGTTCGGGCGAGCGGTCTGCGTGCTGAGGATTTCGTCGTCGAGCAGGCCCTCGCTGCGGGCGACGATCGTCGGGACCACGATCTGGCCGGCGACGTTCGTGGCCGTGCGCATCATGTCCATGATCGGGTTCACCGAGTAGATCAGCGCGATGCCGAGCGCGACCTGCTTGGCGTCGAGGCCGATGAACGCCGTGGTCAGGGTGAGCGCGGTCAGCCATCCGGTGGTGCCCGCGGTGGCCAGCGCGCCGACCACGGCGACGACCACGATGCCGACGTACTGCCCGAAGCTCAGCGGCACCCCGGCGAGGTTGGCGATGAAGATCGCGCCGATCGCCGGGAACACCGCGGCGCAACCGTCCATTTTGGTCGCGCTGGCGAGCGGGGTGGCGAAGGCGGCGTAGCCGGGGTCGACGCCGAGGTTCACCGCGGACTGCCGGGTCAGCGGCAGCGTCGCCGAACTCGACTGCGACGCGAAGGCGAACTGGATCGCGGTGCCCGCCTTGGCGAAGAACGTCAGCGGGCTCACCTTCGCGACGAACTGCAGCAGGATCGGGTAGACCACGAACAGGATCAGCAGGCAGCCGACGTACACCGCGATCGTGGTCGACAGCAGCGGGCGGAACAGCGCGTCGCCGTAGTTGGAAACCGCGGCGCCG
This sequence comes from Amycolatopsis sp. NPDC054798, assembly GCF_053611505.1. Taxonomy (NCBI): domain Bacteria; kingdom Bacillati; phylum Actinomycetota; class Actinomycetes; order Pseudonocardiales; family Pseudonocardiaceae; genus Amycolatopsis; species Amycolatopsis sp. NPDC054798. The sequence continues at coordinate 8,133 of NZ_JBSHAM010000030.1, forward strand.
ATCAGGCCGATGATGCCGATAGGGGCGAGCCGCACGATCCAGCCGAGGTAGCGCTGGACGATTTCGAAAACGCTCGTGGTGAAGTCGACGAACGGCTTCGCCTTGTCGCCCAAGCTGTAGGCGGCGGCGCCGATCACGACGGCGAGGAAGAGCACCTGGAGCGTGCTGCCCTCAGCGAAGGCGGAGAAGAAGTTCTCCGGCAGCAGACCCTTGATGAAGGCGTCCCAGGAACCCCAGTGGCTCATGCTCTTCGCGGCCTTGTCGGCGTTCTTCGCGGTGGCCGCGACGCCCTCGCCGAGCCCGCCGGAACCGGGGTTGAACAGCTTGCCGATCGCGATCCCGATCAGCGAGGCGATCAGCGACGTGATCGCGAACCACAGCACGGTCTTTCCGCCGAGCCGCGCGGCGGTGCGGCCGCCGCCGAGGCCGCGCAGGCTGTTGATGCCGACCACGATCGCGGTGAAGACCAGCGGGATCACCGCGATCTGCAGCAGGGTCGTGAAGATCGTGCCGATGTGGTCGAGGGTGTCGGTCAGCCAGCCGGCTTCAGTCGTCCGCGCGAGCACGCCGAGGCCGGCGCCCACGACAAGCGAGCCGAGGACGGCCGCGGCGAACACGCGCGGCTTGGTGTACGTCCTGACGAAGGACATGTGCCACCCCAGGGAGGTCGAGAGTTTCCGCTGGCCCGGGTGCGGGCCAGCGCCGACTTTCCCTGATCACTCGTCCGAGTGACACATCGTCCCAGTATGTGAACTATTTCCACATCTCGGTGACGCTGACACCCACCTCTGCGAGGAGCTGGCGCAGAAGCGGAAGGCTGATCCCGATCACACTCGACGGGTCCCCCTCGACGCCCTCGACGAACCACCCGCCGAGCGCGTCGAGCGTGAACGCCCCCGCGACGTGCAGCGGTTCGCCGGTGGCGACGTAGGCGTCGATCTCGGCCTTGCTGGGGTTGGCGAAGTGCACGGTGGTCGACCGGGTGCCGGAGGCTTCCTTGGTGCGCTGCCCGCCGTCGAGCCGGACCACGGCGTGCCCAGTGAGGAGGACGCCGGAGCCGCCTGCCATCCGGGCCCAGCGCTGCTTCGCGATCTCGGCGGTGGCGGGCTTGCCGACCATCTCGCCGCCGATGGAAAGCATGGAATCACAGGCGACGATCACGGCGTCCGGCTCGGAGACCATCTCGACGACGGCGTTCGCCTTGGCCTTGGCGAGAGCCGAGACGAGTTCGTCGGGAGCCGGATCGGTGAGCGCGGCCGCGACGGCGTCCTCGTCGACGCCGGACACGACGACAGCCGGATCGAGACCGGCGCTGCGCAACACGGCAAGGCGGGCGGGGGACTGGGAGGCGAGGACTAGACGCACGGTCGCACGCTACCTCGGCGAGGAGGGGCGGGGTGGGGCGTGGTCCAGGGAGGGGGCTGCGCCGGGGCGCGGTCGCACGCCGGGGCGCCGACGTGGTCTGGGGGTGGGGTCTGTCTAGGCGGGCTGGGGCCGGAGAGGTCGCGGATGCGGATTTGCGGGCCTCAGCGCAAACCCTCATGCACCGGCCCGCAAATCTGACGTCGCAACCGCAGCGTCGTTGCTGTGTGATGCGGGGGTGTTTGAGCGGGTTCGGTCGTTCAAGGCTGGGGGAGCGTTGAGCAGCAACCGCGATACCGCTGCTGCGCGTTGCAAGGCGTGCTCAAGCCGCTCCGCTTTGCCCGCTCCGGACCGGGAGCGCGCTGAATGAGGAGGCTCTTCCTCCCCTCGCCGCCTGCCCTGCCCCGGCTGGGTCGCGCCCAGCCGGGGCCAGCAAGGTCACCCGTTCATCGCACCGGTTCCGGGGCCGGGGCGGTCGGCGCTGCCGCGTGCCGTCGAGGCGACATCCGGCGCAGTGCGGCCGCCGACAGGACTCCCAGCACCAGCACCGCGATCGGCAGGATCAGGGTCGCCCTGGCGGCGTCAGTGAGTCCATTGTGGACCACTTCGCTGGCGAGACGGCCTGCCTGCGCGGCGATGTCCGCGGGAAGCCCAGGGATCGCCCCCGGACCGCCGGAGGAGCCGAATTCGCCGGTGGACGCGGCGGCGTGGGCGATTCCCTCGGTGAACGGGGCGCGGTACTGCTCCGGCAGTTGCGCGGCCGCGGTGGCGGCCTCGCTCGTGATCGAGGCGCTGATCCTCGCCTGCAGGAGCACGCCGATCGCGGCGCTGCCCAGCACGCCGCCCACCTGGCGGGCGGTGTTGAAGATGCCCGAGGCGGTGCCGGTGAGCCGCGGCTCTACCGACCCCATCGTCAGGTTGCTCATCGGCGAGAAGATGCACCCCACGCCGAGACCGCACACCAGCAGCGCCGGGATCAGCGCCCACGGGCTCGTGTCCGGCCGTGCCTGCAGCGCGATGATGCCGATGCCCGCCGCCAGCAGGGCCAGGCCGCCCATCACCAGGTACTTGCCGTTGATTTTGTCCGAAGCGCGGCCCACGAACGGCGCGATCACGCCGGACAGCAGCGACATCGGGGCGGTGAGCAGACCGGCCATGGTGGGGGACAGGCCGAGCACCGTCTGGATGTAGATGATCAGCGGCAGGAACATGCCGGTCATGGTGAAGCCGACCGTGGTCGCGGTGAGCGTGCCCGCGGAGAAGTTGCGGTTCGCGAACACCGCCAGCGGGACCAGCGGTTCCCGGCGGTTGTAGTGCTGCCACAGCACGAAGGCGATCAGCAGCGCCACGCCGGCTCCGATGATTTCGAAGACCGTGATGCCGCCGAACACCGTGCCCCAGTCGTACTGCTGTCCATTTTGGACACCGAACACCACGCAGAACAGCCCGGCCGCGGACAGCAGGATGCCGATCAGGTCGAACGAGTGCGAGTGCTTCGGCTGCCAGTCCGGCACCAGCCACAGCGTCAGTGCGATGGCGATGACGCCGATCGGCACGTTCACGTAGAAAATCCACTCCCAGCCGAGGTGCTGCACCAGCACACCGCCCAGCAGCGGGCCGGTGATCGTGGCCAGTCCGGCCACGCCGCCCCACGCACCCATCGCCGCGCCGCGCTTCGCGGGCGGGAACAGGTGGCTGATGAACGCCAGCGTCTGCGGCGTCATCAGCGCGGCGCCGAGGCCTTGCACGGCACGGGCGGCGATCAGCATCTCGACGTTGCCGGAAAGCCCGCACCACAGCGACGAAGCGGTGAACACGACGAGCCCGGCGACGAACACGCGCTTCGGGCCGAAACGGTCGCCGAGGCGGCTGGTGAACAGCATCGGCACGGCGTAGGTGAGCAGGTAGACGCTGATCACCCACACCACCGAGTTCAGCCCGGCGCCGAGGTGCTGCAGCATGGCGGGCACCGCGATGGACACGATCGTGGTGTCCAGCAGGATCATGAAAAACCCGATGCAGAGCGCGCTGAGCGCGGCCCACGGGTTAACCGGTCTTGCGTTCATGGTCTTCCTTGAGCTTGAGTTTCTTGTCCTGGAAAGGGATCCGGCCGCTGTCGAGGTCCGAGAACAGCTGCTCGATCCAGTCCAGCTCGAACTTCCGCTGCGCCGCGCTGTAGCGGAAGTCGAGCCAGTAGATGTCGGGGGTGCCGTCGGATTCCAGCCGGTCGATGAGCACCTCGTCGGCCGCCACGGCCGCGCGCAGCCGGGTGATGCGGTGCTCCAGTTCGACCAGCGCCACGTCGCGCCCGAGGTCGTCGATCACGGCGAGCCCGCTGAGCACGTCGCTGTAGTCCGGCACCACGTCGCCCAGCATTTGCCGGGCTCGTTCCTGGAAGGCGTCTTTGCCCGCCGCCGTCATCGCGTACACCGTGCGTTCGGGGCGTCTGCCGTCTCGCTGTGTCTCGACTACATCGATGAAACCGTTGCGCTGCAATCGATCCACCGTGTGATAGAGCGAGCCGGCCTTGAGCTTCACGCGGGTTTCGACGTGCCGTTCCCGCATCAGCTGGGCCATTTCGTACGGGTGCATCGGCCGCTCGTGCAGCAGCTCGAGCACGGCGACGCCCAGTGCCGTGAGCTTGGCCGCGACCATGACGCTGTTCCTCCAGGAGATCCAATAGGGTGATCCATCGTGGGTTATTCCACATGGACTATACGGTGTGGAGCAAGCTGCGGTCCAGTGTGATCTGTGCTGGTGAGCAGCTTGTCGCTGACGGTGATGGGTGCTGCGTGATGGGGAGAGCGTAAGCGGGAGCACCGACAAAAAACGGGGATCGCCTGTTCGACGGCCCTTTCCAGGTCCTCTCCGGGCTGGTTGTCGCCGGGAGCAGATTCAGGCCAGGATCGGCTGATGGGCGAGAACCGTGCAGTGGAGTGGGAGGGCTTCTACAACACCAGAGACCTCGGCGGTCTCCCCACCCAATCCGGTGCCGCCACCAGGTCCGCGCAGTTCTACCGGTCCGCGACTCTCCGGTTCGTCACCGGCGATGGCTGGGCGCAGGCACGAGATTCCGGCGTGCGCACCATCATCGATCTGCGAAACCCCGCCGAGATCAGCACTTCCGCCGTCACTGTGCCGTCCGGAACGACGCGCCTCGAAGTCCCGCTGGACGACGTCGAGGACACCGATTTCTGGCAATACATCGCTGACGAGCACCTCGACGGAACCCCGCTCTACTACCGCGTTTTCCTTGACCGCAAAGCAGAACGTTGCGCAACCGCGCTGAGGGCGCTGTCCCGCGCCGAGGGTGGCGTGCTCTTCCACTGTACGTCCGGCCGAGACCGTACTGGCCTCGTTTCGCTGCTCCTGCTCGCACTGGCCGGCGTCGACCCGGAAACCATCGCCGCCGACTACGCCCTCTCGACCGCGGCCGTCATCCCGCTGTACCGAGCGCTGGGAGTCGAAGACCAAACCGCGCTGCTCGAAGCTGCTTTAGCGCGCCGCCAAACGACCGTTCGAGAAGCCGTCCTGGCGACCCTCGACGGCTTCAACGCCCGCGACTACCTCGTCCGCGCCGGAATGGCCGCGGACGAGGTAGACCGTCTTCGCGACCGGCTCAGTCGGTGAACTGGTGCAGCTGCCGCGCCCGGCGGCTGCCCAGCGAGTACCAGCCGGCGATCGCGGTGCCGACGGTGAGCGCGGCCGCGCTGATGCCCAGCGACCAGTGCACCCCGACCGCGGAACCGAGCAGCCCCACAGTGAACCCGCTGCCCGCGCGAAGACCGTTGGCGGACACGCTGTACACGCCGATCACCCGGCCGCGTTCCTCCGGTTTCGCCAGCAGTTGCACGACGGTCTGGCCGATCGACATCGACGCCAGGTTCGCCACGCCGCCGATCACCAGCAGTGCCACCGCGATCGGGTAGCTGGCGGTCATCGCGAAGAACAGGCTCGACACGCCGTAGATCGCCGTGCTGATCACCGCGGCGCGCACGCTCGGTTTGATCTTTCCGGTCGCTTCCAGCAGGATTCCGCCGATCACGCCGCCCGCGCCGTTGGCGAACAGCAGCACGCCGTACGCGGTTCCGGCGCTGCCCGCGCCGAGGTCCTGCGCGAAGATCGGCATCGAACTCTGCATTGAAGCGCCGACGAAGAACGCGCCGAGCCCGGCGAGGATGATCATCCCGACCATTGTCGGGTTCCCGCTGATGTCCTTCAGGATCCGCACCGAATCCAGCAATCCGACCCGCGGCCTGCGGATGATTCCGCCGTCTCGGGTGTGTCCGGTGAACTTGGTGCGGAACAGGAACACGGTCAGCGGAAGGTAGAACGCGACGTTCACGAAAATGCCCGCCACCGGCCCGAGGCCGAGCAGCAGCGCCGAACCGACGACCGGGCCGAAGAGAATGCCGAGGCTGCGGAAGGTGGCGTTGAGCCGGACCGCGCTCGGCAGTTCGGCCGGGCCGACGAAATCGTGCAGCATCAACTGCTCGCCCGGGCCCCAGATCGCGCCCGCGCAGCCGTGCAAAATCAGCAGTACGCACGCACTCCACACCTCGAGGGTGTCGGTCACGATCAGCACGCCCCACGCCACGGACACCGCCATGAACAGCACCTGCGCGGCCTGGATGATCCGGCGGCAGTCGTGCCGGTCGGCCAGCCCGCCGAAGTACACCGAGAACAGCAGGAACGGCACCCAGTGGCTGATCACCTCGAACCCGGTCAGCGCGGGGGACTGGAATTTCTCCCACAGCACCCAGTAGGTGATGACGTGTTCGATGTTGTCGGCCATCATGGCGAGGCCGGTGCCGATGAGATACGGACGGCAGTCCTTGTTGTACAGCGCCGCGAATTTGCGCGGGGCTGCTGTGCCGGTGACCCCGGACTCGGGCTGGTGCGTCGGCACCCCGCACGCGGAACACATGATTGGGAACCCCCTCGTAAGCTGGTGCTCGTAACGCTAGACGAGACGTTGCGTCTTGGCTAGACTTATTCACGTGGGCGACGTCACTGAGCCCGGCGAGCGCCGGCATCACGGAAACCGCTACGGCCGCAGCGAGAACGCGCGCCGCGCGGTCTTGCACGCGGTCGACGATCTGCTGGTGGAGGTCGGTTTCGCCCGGCTCACCATGGAGGGGATCGCGGCCAAGGCCGGCGTCGGCAAGCAGACTGTCTACCGCTGGTGGCCGTCCAAAGTGGACATTCTGCTCGAAGCGCTCGGCGAAGACCTCTTCGAGGAGCTTTCCCCGCCCGACTCCGGCGATCTCCGCAAGGACCTCTGCGCGCACCTCGCCGCGATCGCGTCCTTCCTGACCACCGCCGACGCTGGCGCGGTGTTCCGCGCGCTGCTCGGTCAGGCCCAGCACGATCCGGACCTGGCGCGCCAGCTGCGCGAGGTGCACCTCCGCGCCCAGCACGCGCGCGACCGGCTGCCGCTCGAACGTGCCGTCGCCCGCGGCGAATTGCCGTCGGGCCTCGACCTGGACAGCGTGGTCGAGCAACTCGTCGGGCCCATTCACTACCGCGTCCTGGTCACCGGCGCACCGGTGCCGCCGGAGTTCACAGATGGCCTGGTTGAGCGATTCCTGCGGGGGCATCAACCCGAGTAGGGTCCTGGAGACATGGGCATGGTCTGGTGGCTGGTCGTGGCGGTGGTCGCCGCGGCCGTCGCCGGGACGCTCTGGGTGCTCCGGGATCGCGCGGGCGGCCTCGATCAGCGGTTGCGGGCCGCCGAACAGGCCTCGCGCTGGAGATTCCTGCAGCAGCGGTGGGAGGCGGAGCCGATGGCGCGGCTCGCGACCGTCCAGCAGGTGCACGCGCTCACCCAGAACGGCGGCTGTCAGGTCCGGATCGTCTGGACGGACAGTTACCACGCCGAGGACGTCGAGATCGAACACGATCAGGCCGACCCGGGCGATTACCTTCTGCTGCGCGGCGTTGGGCCGCTCGGTTCGATCACCCGGGAGGAGCTGCTGGCGCACGCCGGCGCGGATGCTCCGGACTGGGCTCAGCGCCGGCGTTGATTCACCAGCCGCGCATCCGTTGCCAGGTATCGGTGAGGCGGCCGTTCTCGAGGATCCGGTAGCTGCCGTGTTGCGCGGCGGTGGCGCAGGCGTGGTTGGGCAGGACACGCAGCCGGGTGCCGATCGGCAGGTCGGGCAGCGGATGTCCGTCGCGGGCGGTGAGGATGCCGTGCTCCTGGCTTGCGCCGGTCACGACGAGGCCGGGCAAGAGGGTGCCGTCCAGGTCGGTGACCAGGCCGTATCCCTGGTCGACAGCCTGGTCCGCGGTGCCTCGGTCTCGCGACAAGGCCATCCAGCCGCAGTCGGTGAGGATCCAGCCGTGCTCGGGGCGGTGTCCGATCACGGTGACGACCACCGACAGCGCGAGGTCTTCGACGCGGCAGACGCCGAGTCCAGCCATCACCGGGTCGAAGAAGATGTAGTTGCCAGCGCGGACTTCGGTGACGCCGGTGAGGTCGTCGGCTGCGTGCGCGGTCGGGGTTGAGCCGACGCTGACTGTGCCCGCGTACAGGCCTTCGTCGCGAAGGCGTTGTGCTGCGGCGACAGCGACGTCGCGCTCGTGCGTAGCGGCTTCGCGTTGCGCTGCAGGAGTGGTCGCGAAGTAGGACTCGCCGGCGTGCACCAGGACACCGTCGAGGCAGTCGTGCAGCTGTCGTCCGATGGCGAGCAGTGCGGGGTCTTCGGGCAGTACGCCGCCACGGTGACCGTCGCAGTCAACTTCGATCAGCGCCGGAATCCGTAACCCAGCTTCGCGCGCCGCAGTAGCGCTATCACTCGCGGAAGTTTGTGCGGATCGATGCCGACTGCGTACGTGATGTCGGTATAGCCACCGTCGGCGAAAGCTTCTGCTTCGGCCAGCGTCGACACCGTGATCGGACCTGGCTTGCCGCCGTGCATCAGCGCTGTGGCGGGCAACGTCTTCGCCTTTTTGTGTGTGGGCTGTGCGCGGGACAGATCGACGACGGCGAACGGAGTGTCCGGACCTGCCAGGGTTTCCTCAGCCGGCGGCAACTGCCTGCACCTCGATCTTTGCTCCAAAGTGGAGGGTGCTCGACCCGGCGACCGCGCGCGCCGGGCGGTGTTCGCCAAGCCAGGCACGGTAAATCCGGTCGAACTCCGGCCAGTCGCCCATGTCTGTCACGTAGACGGTGACCGACACCAGCCGCTCGCGGCTCGTGCCAGCCGCGGCGAGGCAAGCGTCGACGTTGGCCAGAACCTGCTTGGCCTGCACGGAAAACGGCTCGTTCACCAGCCGTGTCCCGTCGCTCGTGATGGGCAGTTGCCCGGAGACGAACGCCAATCCGCCGAACTGCGCGGTATGCGAGTAATGCCCGCCGGGCGCGGACAGTTCAGGGCTGTCGCGCAGGACGATTTCGGTCATCGGCGTGCTCATTTCGCGTAGTTGTAGACGGTCGCCCGGGAGACGCCGAGCAGGTCGGCGATGGTCTGCGCGGCGTCGCGGGATTCGAAGTACCCCTCGTCGTGCAGTCGGCGGACCAGGTCGCGTTTGTCTTCGCGGGAAAGGGAACGCGGGCTGCCGCCTCGGTCCGCAGCTCGGCGTTCGATCAGTTCTCGCAGCTCACGCGAGGTGCGAGAGCGCAGGTCCTCGGTGACGCCGCGGTGTTCGAGGTCGGTGGCGACCAGGTTGGCCAGCGTGTGCGTGAGCGGCGACAGCACCGAGACGTCGAGGTTCAGGCACAGCGCGGCGATGTAGTCGCCGTCGGCGTTCTTGATGCCGATCGACGTGCTCTTGACCGGCCGCCCGTCCGGGAACTGGTTCGCGTAGTTCTGCAGGACGCTCGGGTAGTCCGGGTCGCTGATTCGCCGCAGTCCGAGTTCGGTCGCCGGATCGCCGACCTCGCGGCCGGACAGGTTGTTCTCGATCGCGCGGATCGCGTGGTCCGGATCCCGCAGGTCGTGCAGCACGACCTCGCACAACCCGGGGAACATCCGGCCGAGCGCGACGGCGATCTTCTCGGTTTCCCGGAGGAGGTGCTCGTCCGTGTCCACGCCGCCCCTTTGACTTTGAATCTAAGCTTAGAAAATAAGTCTACCAGGTGAGCATAAAAGGTGACCCCGGCTTTGACACCGGGATCACCAGAGGAACTTCAGCGAGGCAACGACGAGGCTCGCCAGCCTCCGTCGCCAGCCGCGATCGGCGCGTGCACCGCAGCCGCCCGGTCGCCCCACCACGACGTGCGACGCCGTACTGGAGCGGGTGCCGGTGCCGACGCGGCAGCGGCCACCACCGCGGTGAGCGCGGCGAGTTCGGCGTCGTCCGGGTTGCCGCGGACTACGCGGAGCAGGGGAGTGTCCGTCATCGCGGCCTCACAGGGGGATGTTGCCGTGCTTCTTGGGCGGCAGGGATTCGCGCTTGGTGCGCAGCAGGCTCAGCGCCTTGGCGACGTGGCCGCGGGTGTGCGCGGGCGCGATCACCGAGTCGACGTAGCCGCGCTCGGCCGCCGCGTACGGGTTGAGCAGGGTGTCCTCGTACTCCTGGATCAGGTCGGCGCGCAAGGCGTCGACGTCGCGACCCTCCGCGGCCGCGTTGGCCAGTGTCTTGCGGTGCACGATGTTCGCCGCGCCCTGCGCGCCCATCACCGCGACCTGGGCGGTGGGCCAGGCCAGGTTGATGTCCGCGCCGAGGTGCTTGGAGCCCATCACGTCGTACGCGCCGCCGTACGCCTTGCGCGTGATTACCGTGATCAGCGGGACGGTCGCCTCCGCGTACGCGTAGATCAGCTTCGCGCCGCGGCGGATGATGCCGTTCCATTCCTGGTCGGTGCCGGGAAGGAAGCCCGGAACGTCCACAAAGGTCAGTACCGGGATGTTGAACGCGTCGCAGGTCCGCACGAACCGGGCGGCCTTCTCGGACGCGTCGATGTCGAGACAGCCGGCGAACTGCGTCGGCTGGTTCGCGACGACGCCGACGCTCTGCCCGTCGACCCGGCCGAACCCGACCAGGATGTTGGGCGCGAACAGTTCGTGCACCTCGAGGAACTCGCCGTCGTCGAGCACCCGGGTGACGACCTCGTGCATGTCGTACGGCGTGTTCGGCGAGTCCGGGATGAGCGTGTCCAGCTCGCGGTCGGTGTCGGTGACGTTCTCGAAGAATCCGGCGGGCGGCTGGTTCGCGTCGAACTCCGGCGGCTCGGACAGGTTGTTCTGCGGCAGGTAGGAAAGCAGTTCCTTGACGTAGGCGATGGCGTCCTCGTCGTCGGAGCCGAGGTAGTGCGCGACACCCGATTTGGTGTTGTGCGTGCGCCCGCCGCCCAGTTCCTCGAAGGTGACGTCCTCGCCGGTCACCGTTTTCACGACGTCCGGTCCGGTGATGAACATCTGCGACGTCTCGTCCACCATCACGACGAAGTCGGTGAGCGCGGGGGAGTAGACGTGCCCGCCCGCGTTCGCGCCCATGATCAGCGAGATCTGCGGGATTACGCCTGAGGCCATGGTGTTGCGGCGGAAGATCTCGCCGTACAGGCCGAGCGACACGACGCCTTCCTGGATCCGCGCGCCGCCGCCCTCGTTGATGCCGATGATCGGACGGCCGGTCTTGATCGCCAGGTCCATCACCTTGACGATCTTCTCGCCGTAGACCTCGCCGAGCGCGCCGCCGAACACGGTGACGTCCTGGCTGAACACGCACACCGGACGTCCGTCGACGGTGCCGTACCCGGTGACGACGCCGTCGCCGTACGGGCGGTTCTTCTCCAGCCCGAAGTTCGTGGAGCGGTGCCGCGCCAGTTCGTCCAGTTCGACGAACGAGCCCTCGTCGAGCAGCAGATCGATCCGCTCGCGGGCGGTTTTCTTGCCCTTGGCGTGCTGTTTCTCGATCGCGCGCGCCGAGCCGGCGTGCACGGCTTCGTCGTAGCGGCGGTAGAGATCCGCGAGCTTGCCGGCCGTGGTGTGGATGTCCGGTTCTCCCTCGGGCGGCGTCCCGAGCGGCTGCGTCGCACTGCTCATGTGGCGGAGCTTAGCTACTGCGCGGTTGCCGCGCGTGTGGCGTAGGACTCCCTCCCGTGCGCGGCGCAGACCAGCACGCGGCCGTCCATCGTGCCGATGACGAGCCGGTCCGGGGCTTGGGCGCTCAGCGAGAGCGGGACGACGGGGTGGCCGTTGACCTGGAGGTGCTGCCGTCCGAGTTCACGTCCGTCGGTGGCGTCAAGGGCGACGATCTCGCCGGAGTTGAACGCGACGTAGACGGTGTACCCGATGGTGTCTATCGCGGTGACCTGGTGGTCGGCGGTGAAGATCCACTGGGCGGCACCGTCGGGGTAGGAGCGGCGGACGACGCCGGAGTTGCCGGGCTGGAGTCCGGCTCCGCTGTAGACCTCGGTGGCGTGGACGATCGAGCCGTCGACGAACACGCCGGGGCCGCCGAAGAGGTGCCGGTCTTGGTCGGCGTCCCATTCCAACGGGAACAATCGCTTGGTTCTGCGCCGCGCGGGATCGAAGGCGACGACCCATCTGTCCTTGGCCGGCTCCCGTTTCTTGCCTTGCAGGAACAACAGCGCCGGGGCGCGGCGGATGTCGAAGAAATGCTCGTGCATGTTGTAGCCGCCGAGCTTGAAGCGGCTTTCCGGGGACAGCACCTCGGTCGGCCCGGAAGTGGTCCGGATGGCGATCCGTCCGGTTTCGTCGGTGGTGAGCACGACGGGCCGGTCGAAAGTCCGGACTGGTTCGACGTGTCCGTCGGCCAGCCGGACGCGTTCGACGGTCGAGGTCGATGCGATCCGGCCGCTCCAGGCGTTGAGGACGGCGGTGTTCTCCTGGGGGTCGACGTAGAGCTGGCAGCCGACGCCCGAGGCGGGCACGGACCATTCGCGTTCGCCGTCGGCCGACCAGCATTCCGCGGCGACGTGCTCAAGACTGGCGATAACCCGTCCGTCGCTCAACGCGGCGACCGCCCACACCTTCCGCCGCGATTTTTCCTCCAGAACCGGCCTGGCGACCGGGATCGCGGCGGGGCCGTCGACCCGTAGCGAACGGGCCCGCACGGCTCGCCAGTCCGGCACGGCGATGGAGACGGCCATCAGGCGGGAACCGAGGTCTTCCTCCTCGTCCTCGTCGAGCACCGAAATTTTCGCGTCGAGAGTGCGGTGATCGCGCCAGCGAAGTTCGGTGACCTCACGGAGGTCGTGCAGCAAAGAGGTCGCGCGGCCGGATTCGAGGTCGAGGACAGTCAGCTCACCCGGGTAGCAAGAGACGTGGTCGTAGGACCCGGAGCCGATGGCCAGTACCGGCAGCTCCGGATGGAATGCCAGCGCATTGACCGGCCAATACTGGCTCACCAGGTGTACGCATTCGAGAGTGTCGGCGCGGTAGACGCCGACCCGGTTCCAGGCGGTCGGCTCGGACGAACTCTCCACGCTGTGCCCGGCCCACAGCGGGCGTCCCAGCGAACCCCCGACTGCCACATAAGTTCCGCTGGGATCGGTCTCGGTCAGCAGAACCTTGCCGACTTCGGAGAACCGGCCACCGCCGAGAACCTGCTGGACGGTCAGCACTTCTGAGTCGATCACTGGCGAAGCCTATGGCCTCCCCGGAAAGGGGGCAGTTGAATTTTCGGCGCCGAGCCGACCAACGTGACCGCTGCCGGGCCTAGGGTGGGCAGCGTGCTGCTCGCCGACGCCTCGGTCCGCTCGCTCGGGCCCGCCGACCTGTCCGCTTGCCTCGACCTCGGAACCGATCGCGGGTGGCCGCGCGAGGAACGGAAATGGGCGATGCTCCTGGACGTCGGCCGCGGATTCGGCATCGACGCCCCGGACGGCGGTCTCGCCGCGGCGGCGGTGCTCACCCGCACCGGGCCGACCGCGAGCGTGTCGATGGTCGTCGTCGCGGAACGGTTCGCACGGCAGGGCCTTGGCCGCCGTGTGATGGAGCAGGCGCTCGACGAAGCGGGCGACGCGGTGGTGTCCTTGCACACCACGGAAAACGCGCGCCCGCTGTACGAATCGATGGGCTTCGAGTTCGACGGCGGCTGCAACGACCACCGCGGCCGGTTCACCGACGACGGCGGTCCGGCGTCCCGGCCGATCGGTCCGGCCGATGTGGCGCGAGTGTACGAATTGGACAGTGCGGCGCAAGGCTTCGCGCGGCGGGAGTTGTTGAACCGCATGCTGTTCGAGGCCGACCACGTCCACGTGACCGACGACGGTTACGCACTTGGCACAGTGCAGGCCGGGGTGTTGGTGATCGGTCCGGTGGTGGCCGCGGACGAGGACCAGGCCCGGGCCCTGATCCGCGGCATCGCTCGCACCACGTCCGGTGATCTTCGGCTGGCGGTGGACTACCGGTTCCCGGAGCTGTCGGAGTGGTGCGCGGCGCGCGGGCTGGCGGTCCGCGGTCCGGCACCGCGGCTGGGCCTTCACGGAAAAGCGTTGCCGGGTCCGGCCGAGGTGCGGTTTTCGCCGTACAACACCGCGCTCGGCTAGCTGTACCGCTTCCTGACCTCGGCCTTCCGCTCCTCCGACCACGGCTCCACCTCGACGCCGAACGTCCCGGCGAACAACGCGTTCAGCTGCTCATGCCGTGCCGTCAGCAGATCCGGCACCCGATCGCCCAGTTCCGCCGGAACGGTCTGGGTCAGCTCCACCCGAACACCGTCCAGCGGATCCGCGGTCACTTCCCAGCGCACGCGCCCGGCCGGTTTCCCGTCGTGCAGCCAGGTGTAGGCCAGCACCTCCGGCGACCGCGACTCCAGCACCTCCGCCCCGTCCTCCGGCTGGGGCAGCCGTTTCTAGACGTCCTCGGCCGGTGGCCAGACCAGGTCCCGGCGAAACCGGAGCACTCCGTCGTCCAGGACTTCGCCGTCCTCCAGGCCGAATTCCTCGATGTAGCGCACCATTCGCGCGTGCCAGTCGGTCGGTCGTTCCGGGGTGCGGCCGTCCAGCGCGGCTTCGAGGGAATCGAGGCAGGCGACCCAGCCGGTGACGTGCCGGCCCGCGCCGAGCAGCGCGAGGTCCGGTTCGCCGCGGTTGAAGACGTGCGTGAAGGCGAGTTTGCTGCCCGCGCCGTCGGCGGACACCTCGATCCGGATCAGGTCGGAGTTCCAGGTGAACTCGAAGACCTCCGGCGGCCGGTAGCCGACGATCTCGCCCTCGCTGACGTCCCCGGTTTCGGTGAACGTGAAGGTGATCTTCCCGCCCGGAGCCGGAGCGTCGGGCAGGGTGACGGCGGCCGGGAACCAGTGCGCCAGCTCGCCGGGCGAGGTGACCGCGCGCCACACCTTCTCCGGCGGATGGGCCAGGGTCCGTTCGAGTTTCACGCTCGGTCGTCCGCTCGGAGTGGTTCGCAGGATCGCCATGCCCGTATATAACCACTGAGGTATATACGGGTCAAGCCGTCAGATGCACCCGGTAGCCGGTCTGACCTGGGGCGACCTCGGGAAACAGGACGAGCCGCCGGTCGTAGTCGCCGCCGTCCTGGGTGCGGTACGGCAGCGGATCGGTCGTTTCCAGTGAATGCAAACGTTTGCGCAGCTGTTCGACGACGCAGTCGAACTTCTCCGGGGTCATCCGGTTCGTGCCGGTCACCTTCAGCGGCGGCAGGATCGTCATGCCGGTGTAGAAGAGCGTGCCGTGCTGGACGTTGAACAGCAGATCGTCCAGGGAACCGTGCGCGCCGCGCGGGCCGAGGCTGTCCGCGTGCGCTCCGGCGGTGACGATCACCATCGCGCGTTTCCCGGCCAGCACGCCGTTGCCGTAGCGCAGGGTGTGGCCGGTTTCGTCGCGGTAGTCGTAGCCGTATCCCTGCACGAAAACGCGGTCGAACCAGCCCTTCAGGATGGCCGGGGTGTCGGCCCACCAGAGCGGGAACTGGACGACGACGGTGTCCGCCCAGGCGAGTTTTTCGTGCTCGATCCGGACGTCCTCGGGCACGGTCGCGATCTCGTCGACGATCGGGTTCCAGCGCATCGCGTAGAGGTCGGATTCGCGCACGTCATGGCCGAGATCGCGCAGCGTCGCGACGCCCTCGTCGCGAAGCGCGCCGTTGAGCGAGGAAGGGTCGGGGTGGGCGTAGATCCACAAGACGTTCATGAGGCCAGGGTGCAACCGGGGAAACGCTCGAAACAGTGGCCCGATGGCCACCTTGTGCAAGAATCGAGCCATGGCTGTTTTTCGGCATCCGGAGCGGCACAAGGTCGCGGTGCTGGTGCGGCACGGCATGCTCGTGATGGAACTCGGCATCGTCCACCGGCTGTTCGGCCAGGCCCGGTCCGCCGACGGCGAGCGGTTGTACGAGGTCGTCACCTGCACCCCGGAGCCCGGCGACATCCGCACCGATTCGGACTTCACCATCCCGGTCCAGCAGGGCCCGGAGGCGGTGGCCGAGGCGGACACGGTGATCGTCCCGGCGTCGTCGCTTGAGTACGAGCCGACTGGACGGCAGCTGACCGAGCAGCTCAAGCACGCGATGAACCTGGTGCGCCCGGACAGCCGGATCGCCTCGATCTGCACCGGCGCGTACGTGCTCGCCGCGATGGGCCTGCTCGACGGCCGCCGCGCGACCACGCACTGGCGGTCGGCGTGCGAGTTCCAGCTCGAATACCCGCGCGTGCGTCTCGACCCGGACGTGCTCTACACCGAGGACGGCAACGTCTTCACCTCAGCTGGCGTCGCGTCCGGCATCGACCTCTGCCTGCACATGATCCGGCGCGACTTCGGCGCGGCGGTCGCCAACGAGGTCGCTCGCGGCACGGTCGTTTCGCCGCATCGCGAGGGCGGGCAGGCCCAGTTCATCCGGCGTCCGGTGCCGGAGCCGCGGTCGTCGTCCACCTCGGCCGCGCGGGCGTGGGCGCTGGAGCATCTCGACCGGCCGATCACGCTGCGCGATCTCGCGGCGCGCGAATCGATGAGCACGCGGACGTTCACCCGGCGGTTTCGGGACGAGGTCGGGATGTCGGCGCTGCAGTGGCTGACCCAGCAGCGGGTGGAGCGCGCGCGGCAGCTGCTGGAGGAATCGGAGCTGCCGGTCGACCGGGTCGCGGCGGCGTGCGGATTCGGGACGGCGGCGTCGCTGCGCCAGCACCTGCAAGCCGCGGTCGGGGTGTCGCCGAGCGCCTACCGGACCACCTTCCGCCGTCCGGCCTGAACGCGGCGGTCCGTGGCAGCGCTGTTCGCAAGCTGCCACGGACCGACCCCCAGTGGCACTCATCCTTGCGAGCGGGCTGGGGTGTTCGGTACCCCGGTGACCAGGTCTTACAGAATCTGACACGTGTCAGGAGACGACCGTCACCAGCACGTACACCGGGCGGCGGGTGGTGAAGAACTCCGCGCCGTTCGCGTCGACCATTTTCCAGCCGATCCAGCAGCGCCCCGGCGCGGGCGAGGCGGTCAGCGGGACGCTCACCATCACGTGCTCGCCGGGCGGGGTGTCGCCGATCAGCACCCGGTCCGGGGTACGGCAGGAGCCCGGGCTCGGCGGCAGGTCCATCCGCTGCAGGTACCGCTGATGCCAGATCGCCGAACCGGTGTTCTGCAGTTCCCATACCTTCTGGACGGTCTCGCCGACGTGGATGACGGTGCCGTCCGGCACGGTCACGTCGCCGACGAACTTGGAGTTGTCGCCGGGGACGCGCGCCCCGACGTCGACCAAGCCGCCGCGATTCAGCTTCGGCACCACGATCACGGCGACGGCGGCGAGGAGCACGACGGCGAACGCGACCGCGGCCAGCGTGTACTTGCGGCGGCGCCGGGGCTTTTCCGGGGTGGCCGGATCCGAGGCGATCAGCACCGGTTCCGTCGGCGGGTCCGGTTCTGGTTCCGGTTCGGCGACGGGGGCCTCGGGTTCCGGCGGCACGCCCTTCAGTTCTTCCCAGCGGCGCCGCCACTGCTGTTCGTCCGCCTCGCACGCCCGGACGAACTCGCGAGTGGTGTCCCACGACGGGAACCGGGTGCCGCGGACCGCCTCGTGCAGCGTGGTGTGCGAGATCTGCCCGGAGCGGCCCGCCATCTTGCGGAACGACGGATTCCCGGCCCGCGCGCGCAGCGCGGCGAGTTCCGCGGAGAGCACCTCGGCGGCAGATTGCCCGTCGCCCATTGCTCTCCCTGGTTGTCAGATCCGCTGGTCGGACAAGTCTGACATTCCAGTTCGGCACAGCTGGGCGCACCCCGGTCGCGGCCCCGGCAAGGCGGCCGCGACCGGCGCGCGTCACTGCCAGGCGTCGGTGATCGGCGTCTCGTTCGCCGCGTGGCCGAGCCCGGGAAGACCGTTGGCGGCCTCCATGGTGCGCAGCACGGTGTAGTGGTTGATCGTCTCCGGGTAGTCGCCTTGCTTCACGTGCGCGCCGGTGAACGACGTGTAGATCTGGTTCGCCGAGGTGCCTTCGTCCTCGTCGAACGTCACGATCAGCAGGCTGTTGTGCGTCTTGGCCCACTGCGCGTAGCCGTCGAGGTTGTTCTTCAGCCAGGTGTCGCCGGTCTCGACCGAGCAGTCGTGCATGTCGTTGCACATGTTCGGGGTCACGAACGCGACGCTGGGCAGCTGCGAGTAGTCCGACGGGAACCGGGAGTAGCGCAGGTTGCTCGACGCGGGCACGTTCGAGAAGTCGACCCAGCTGTTGTGCTTGCGCCGGTACTCGCCGGACGAACAGCCGGTGTAGCCGTCCGACGGCATGGACTCCGAGTAGCCGGTGAAGGTCTTCCCCGCCCCGGCGAGCTGCGAACCGAGGTTGCCCACGTTGCCGAGGTTCTGCGGGCAGGTGTCGTCGGTGACGCCATGGGTATCGCCCGAGAACAGCGCGACGTAGTTCGGCTGGCTCGGGTGAGTGAGTGCGTGGGAGTCGGTGAAGTTCGCGCCCTGCGCGGCGAGCGAGGCGAAGTACGGCGCGGTGGTCGAGTCGATCGACGTCGACGACTCGTTCTCGAACATCACGAGCACGATGTGGTCGAAGGTCGGCACGGTCGCCGCGGCTGAGGCGGGCTGGGCGGCGGTCGCCGCTCCGAGAATCGCCGTCGCGACGGCGGCCACGATCCGCTTGCGGAACACAGGTCCTCCAAGGTCGGTCGGGAAACGCGCTCAGGTGGGAGCGGCATAGACCGTGCCATGGCGAAGCTGCCCCGGAGAGTGGTCAGTGGGTGAATAACTGGCGACCACTCGTCCGGGGCACGACTTTCGACGGGTCAGCGCGCGAGCAGGTCCCGCAGCGATTTCGTTACGCCCGCAGGGGAAGTCTCGGCCATGAAATGTCCACTGTGCACGGTTTCGTGCACGAGGTCCGGTGCCCAGGACCGCCAGAGCGCGACCGCGTCGTAGCCCAGCGCGACCCCCCAATCCTGCTGCAGCACCGTGGTCGGCATTTTCAGCTGATTGCCCGCGTCGCGGTCGGCGCGGTCGTGTTCGATGTCGATGCCCGCGGAGGCGCGGTAGTCGGCGACGATCGACGGGACCGCGTTGCGGCTCGCTTCGAGGTACCGGGCGCGGATGTCGGCCGGGATGGCCTCCGGGTCGGCGCCCCACTGGTCGAGGAAGTAGCTGAAGAACGCGTCGGGTGCGCCGCTGATCAGCTGCTCGGGCAGGCCGGGCGGCTGCGCCATGAGGTAGAGGTGGAAGGCGACGGCCGCGTTGACGCCCTGCAGCACGTCCCACATGTCCAGGGTCGGCAGCACGTCGAGGATGGCCAGGTGGGACACGTGGTCCGGGTGGTCGAGGCCGGCGCGGATCGCGACCAGCGCGCCGCGGTCGTGTCCGGCGAGCGCGAACCGCTCGTGCCCGAAGGCGCGGGCGAGTGCGACGACGTCGGCGGCCATGGTCCGCTTCGAGTAGGTCTCGCCGTCGTCGGCGGGCTTGTCGCTGTCGCCGTAGCCGCGCAGGTCCGGGCACAGCACGGTGTGGTCGGCGGCGAGGTCGGCGGCGACGTGCCGCCACATCAGGTGGGTCTGCGGGAAGCCGTGCAGCAGGACGACGGGCGAGCCGGAGCCCGCGACCGCCACGTTGAGGGACACGCCGTCGGCGACGGGCACCTTCTGGTAGTCGAAGTTCATGGGACCCAGCGTGCGCCGGGCCGATCAGCAACCGATCAGCAACGACCGAGCTGATTACAGTACGGAACTGATGACCATCTCGTTCTCGGTGCTGGGCCCGTTGGCGGCCCACGACGCGCGCGGGCCGGTGGCGTTGCCCGGGCCGCGGCATCGTGCGGTGCTCGCGCGCCTGCTCGTCGCCCGCGGGAAGGTGGTTTCGACGGACGCGCTGATCGACGCGTTGTGGGCCGAGCCGCGGGCAGGCGCGGTCGGTGCGCTGCAGACCTTCGTCGGCGCGTTGCGGCGTTCGCTCGAACCGGACCGTCCGCCGCGGACGCCCGCGAAACTGCTGGTCACCGAGGGGCCGGGGTATGCGCTGCGTGCTGAACCGGAGCAGGTCGACGCGTGGCGGTTCGAGGCGTTGCTGCGCGGCACGCCGTCCGTCGCGCAGCTGGACGAGGCGCTCGGCTGGTGGCGGGGCGAACCGTACGCGGAGTTCGCCGACGAGCCGTGGGCGCGCGCCGAACGGTCTCGGCTCGACGAGCTTCGCTTGCTCGCCTTGGAACGGCGCGCGGCTGGTCTGCTGGATCTCGGCCGCGCCGCCGAAGCGGTACCGGACCTGGAGTCCCTTGTGGACGCTCATCCGCTGCGCGAGGAAGCGTGGCGGTTGCTGGCGCTCGCGTTGTACCGCGCTGGACGCCAGGGCGACGCGCTCGCCGCGCTGCGCCGGGCGCGGGCCGGGCTGGCGGCGGAGCTGGGGGTCGATCCTGGTCCAGCGTTGCGGCAGGTGGAGCAGGACATCCTCGCGCAGTCTCCGCAGCTGGCACCGGCTGTGCCCGGTCGGCTGGCCGGGCGGGAGCCGGAGCTGGCGCGGCTCGCCGAGGTCGCGGCGGAAGTCGCTGACCGCAAGCGGTTCCGGCTCGTGCTGGTGTCCGGAGAGGCGGGCGCTGGCAAGACGGCGCTGGTCGAGGAGTTCGCCGCACGGCTGGGCTGGACCACGGCGTGGGGCGTGAACCCGGACGGCGCCGGGGTGCCGCCCGCCTGGCCGTGGACGCGGATTCTGGCCGCGCTGGGCGAACCGGTTCCGCGGCGGGCGACGGGCGGCGATCCGGCGGTGGCGCGGTTCGAATGGCATCAGGCGATGACCGCGCGGATCGCTGAGGTGGCCCGCCGCGGTCCGCTTCTGCTCGTCCTCGACGATCTGCACTGGGCGGGCGAGGAAACCCTGGCCTTGCTGACGTCGATGACCGCGGAATCGGTGCTTCTGGTCGCGACGTACCGGACGACCGAAGTGTCCGCCGAACTGACCGCGGTGCTGGGCAGGCTCGCGCGCGCCGACCCGGTGCGGCTGTATCTGAGCGGGCTTTCGGTCGAGGCGGTGGCGGAACTGGTCGGTGCGGATTCCGCCCCGGTGATTCATCGGCGGTCCGGCGGAAACCCGTTCTTTGTCAAGGAACTCGCCCGTGCACTGGACGCCGAGGGAGGCCTGCCGGACGGAGTGCGTGACGTCGTCCGCAACCGGATCGCCGCGTTGCCCGACCACGTGCGCGCGGTGCTCGGGAAGGCCGCGGTGATCGGTGCGGACGTCGACCTCGGACTGCTCGGCGATGTCCTCGACGAGCTGGAAACCGCTGTGCAGGCTGGGTTTCTGACCGAAAACGGGCCACGGACTTTCCGGTTCGCCCACTCGCTCGTCCGCGACGCCGTATACGACGACCTTTCGCTGGCTCGGCGTGCACAGCTGCACCGTGAGGTCGGCGAGGCGTTGGCAAGCCGCCGGCCGTCCGAGATTACCTTGCTGGCGCACCATTTCCTGCTCGCCGGAGACGACCGCGGCACCGCTTACGCACAGGCGGCGGCAGAGCGCGCTGAGCGGGATTTCGCGCCGCACGAAGCACTTCGGCTCTGGCAAGCCGCGCTGGCGCAAGGCCCGCGCACCGTGGAATTGCTGATGGGCCTCGCGCGGACGTCCGCGTTCACCGGCTCCTTGGCCGCCGCGCGTCGCTATCGCGCCGAAGCCTTGGACCTCGCCGGCGACGATTCCGCTTTGACCATCCGGGTATTGACCGCGTTCGACGTCCCGGGAATCTGGACCGAGAACGACGATCCCGCGCTGGCCCGCCGCATCGCCGATGCCGCCGAACGCGTCCACACCGACGATCCGCTCCTCCGCGCCCGCCTGCTTGCGTCCATCGCGCTGGAATTGCGCAACGAAGGCGGTCAACGCGCACTCGACGCGGCCATCGAGGCGGAGAAACTGGCGCGATCCGCTGGTGATCCGGCGCTGCTGGCGCTGGCGTTGAACGCACGCTGGACACAGACCTTTACCCGCGCGGGCCTGGCTCCGGAACGCGCCCGGATCGGCGAGGAACTGGTCGAACTGGCCGCCCGGCATCGCTTGGTGACCTTCGAGGTGCTCGGGCACATGGTGTTGATGCAGGCCCGGTCAGCGCTCGCGGACTTCGCCGCCGCCGACACGCACGCGGCCGCGGCCGATCGGCTGGGGGAGCAGTACGACCTCCCGCTCGTCAGCGTTTTCACCGACTGGTACCGCGCGCTCCGCTTGGCCGTCACCGGTCCGGTCGCCGCCGCGGAAGCCGCCTACCGCAGTGCCGCTGCACGGTTGTCCGGCAGCGGAATGTCCGGATTGGACCGTGGCCTGCTGCCGCTCGCCCGGCATTGCCTTTACCGGCAACACGGTCTGGAGTCCACAGTAGACTTCACGCTGCCCCCGGACCGGCCGGACCTGATGCTGGAACTGCGCGCGTGCCTCACGGTGTCGACCGGCGACTCGCGTGAGCTGTACGAACGACTCGCCCCGGCGGAGAACGAACTCGCCGGTGCCGGTTCCGGCCTGGTGACGCTGGGTCCGGTGGCCTACTACCTGGGCGAGCTGGCCGTCCGGCTCGGACTGCCGCCCGAGGAGCACTACCGTAAGGCCGTCGAAGTTGCCCGCCGCGCTGGTGCTTCGCATTGGGCCGAAGCGGCGCTCAGTCGACTACGTACCACTTGCCGCCGCGATTCTCCATAACCGCGTCGCCGAGGTCGCTGTCGGTGAATTTGACCGAGGCCTTCACCGCGCGCGCCGGGATCTCGACCTTCTTGGCCCCCTCTTTGATCTTGGAGCGGTCGACCGTGGCGCTCTGCAGCGCCTTCTTCTGCGCGGGGGAGATCATCTGGAACGCCAGTGGCATCGTCTTCTCGCACGGCCCCATGCCCTCGTCCTCCGCCTGTTTGGCGGCCGGACCGGCGATCTCGCACACCGTCGCGAGGTCTTCCCTGCCCGCGGCGTGCATAAAGGCTTCGTACCGCTCGACTGCGTCTCCGCCGGTGCTCTCCGCCGCCGCGGAGGACGACGGCGCGGCGGCGGTCGAGGGCGAGGGCGAAGGGGAGAGCTTCGCGGCCGAGGAAGACGTGGGGGCGGCCGGGGAGGACGCCGGAGCCGCGGTGCCGCCGCTTTCGCCGGAACAGCTGGTGATCAGGAGGGCAGCGCCCACGGCAAAAACGGAGAGGATGCGAGCGGACATGGCGTGCCTTTCCCGTCAGGAAGAATGCTTCGGAGCTTAAGCGACAGTCGGACGCTGCGTGCGGAAACGGGAATTTTGCCGCTTGCGCCGAGCACTCCTCCCAAGTATAGAATGACTTCATTGTGAAGGACGTACATAAATCCTCGGCCACGGACGCGGCGGGTCTGCTCTACGACCCAGGGGTCCGAGAAGCGATGAGCGCGTTCGCGTTGGGTGGTGACACTCTCGCGTTGGAAGCAGCCGCGGCGATCCGCTCCGCCGCGCAAGCAGTCGACCGGCTGCGCGGACACGGTGCGGGCGGACGCGGTCTCAGCACGGGAGCGCTCGATGTCCTCGCCAGGTTGAGCACCGGTCCCGAAACGGGCCTCAGCATCGGCGAACTCGCTCGCGCCGCGGGGGTCAGTTCGCGGAACGTCACCGGCTTGGTCGACACCCTTGCCCGCGATCATCTGGTCGAACGCGTCCAAGACCAGCACGACCGCCGGTCGGTCCGCGCCAGGATCACGGCAGCCGGCCGCGAATGGCTGGCTTCCTTCCTCGAACCAACGCAACGTGCGATGGCCGCCCTGTTCTGCGGCTTCAGCCCAGAAGAACTCGCCCAGTACCGGCACCTGTGCCTTCGCCTGGCGGAAAACCAGCGCCAGATCGAGCAGCATCTTTCCCAGGAGACACCATGACCGCGGAAACCCGGAGCACGGTCCGGGCCTATCACGAAGCCCGGTTCCGGGGCGACATCGCGGCGGCCGCGGCCCAGATCGGCGAGGGTTTTCGCTTTCGCAGCCCGTTCATCGCCTCGGAAAGCGCGACGGGCCACCTCGACGGAATCGACGGAATGCTGTCCATCGTGACCGGCGTCGAGCTGATCAGCGAGCTGTACAGCGACACCGAAGCCACCTTGGTCTACGACGTGCACACCGCCTCGCCAGTGGGTATCCAGCGCACCGCCGAACACTTCCGTCTCACCGACGGGCGCATCACGTCGATCCTGCTGATTTTCGACGCGACCCCGTGGCAGGCGGTGATGGCCGCGGCCGGACCCGCGTGAAGTCAGTCCGCCGGATGCCCCGCCCCGGCGTAGTCGTCCCCGGGCCGGTGGAACGTGTGGATCTGGATCGCCTGCCCCTCAGTGGGCGCGTTGATCATCAGCCCGTTCCCCAGATACAGCCCCACGTGGTGAATCCGCGTCGCCGGGCTGCCGTAGAAGACGAGGTCGCCCAGCTTCGGTTCTTGTCCGCCCGGAACCTGCGGGATCGACCGGAACTGGCTGTCCGCCGTGCGCGGCAAGGAAACCCCGGCACTGTCGTAAGAAGCCTTGGTGAGACCTGAGCAATCGAACCCAGCCGCGCCCGCGTCGGGACCGTTGCCGCCCCACACGTATGGCAGGCCGAGCTGTCCGAGCGCGAACCGCGCGGCGTGCACCGACGGCGCGTTCGACTTCGCCGGATCCAGCGAAAGCGTCGCGTACAGCTGGGCGTAACCGAGCACTCGCTGCCGGAACAGCTCCATGCCGCTGCCGTTCTGGTACCCGGCCACGGCCTTCCACCAGCCATTGCCCGCGGACAGGTCGACGCCGCTCGCGCACAGCGCGCGGCCCGCGGCGACCGACGCTGACGACGGGTCGGACAGCGCCGGGTTCGCGATGCCCGGGATCTGCGCGCCGTACTTCTTCCACTGTTGCGTCGAAAGCCCCATCGGATCGCCTTCGCCGCGGCCGTGGTTGTTTCCGGCGACACCGAGACCGGCCAGCGTGACCCACGACAGGTGACAGTCCGGGCGCTCCTTGCGCATGGTCAGCTCGCCGTTGGCGTACCCGAGCAACGCGGGGGCCGGGATGTCCAGCGGCCCGGCGAGCGAATCCGCCCACTTCTGCAGCGGAGCCGGACCACCGCCTCCGCCGGCCGCGCCCTGCGCCGGTTCCTGCGCTTGCACCGGAGCGCTCGCTTGCAGCACCGACGGACCGCTGACGGTCTGCGCGGGCACCGGAGCGGTGAGCGCGGCCTGCGCCGGAACGGGAGCGGGCTGGTCGCGTCCGGCCACCAGCCAGCCCGCGGTGGCGAGTCCGGCGACCAGCGGCAACGCCACGAGGCCACGGTGCAGGGCACCGCGAGCCCAGGTGGGCTTCGACGGCGCGTCGGCGGTGGGGGTCTCCGGCGTCACGGCGTCCAATCTAGAAGAGCGCACTTCTGCGTAACGAGCGAACGGCTTGCACGTTAGGGGGACTCTCATATTGTGGGCACATGGCTGAACTCGACGCGGCGCGGCTGCGGGACGGACTCGGCGGCCGCTACGCCCGCCTCGACGTCGTGGAGACGACCGGTTCCACCAACGCTGACCTGCGGGAAGCCCTCACCGCGGGCGCGGAGGACCGGACCGTTCTGCTCGCTGAACACCAGACCGCCGGAGTGGGCAGGCGGGCTCGTTCGTGGAGTTCGCCGAAGGGTGCCGGGCTGTATCTGAGCATCGCGCTGCGCCCGGCGGGCGTGCCGTTCTCCGCGCTCGGTTCACTTTCCGTGGTCGCCGGGCTCGCGGTGCACGCGCTCGCCACCGATCTGGGGGTCGACGTCGCCCTCAAATGGCCTAACGACGTGCTCGCCGGTCCCGAACGGGCCAAATGCGCGGGCATCCTCGCCGAGGCGGTCGGCGCCGGCGACGCGGCCGTGGTGCTGGGCATCGGGCTGAACGTCCTGCCGCTGGGCGACGACGTCCCGGCCGGCCCGGGCGGCCTGCCCGCGACCTCGCTCGCCGAGCAGGGCGCGACGACCACCGACCGCACCGAGGTCGCGCTCGGCCTGCTGACCAGGTTCGACGATCTCGAACGCCGCTGGCGCACCGCGGGCGGCGACCTCACCGAGGCCGGATTGCTCGGCGACTACCGCGCCCGGTGCGCGACCCTCGGCCAGGACGTCCAGGTGCAGCTGCCGGACGGGTCGACGCTCACCGGCCGCGCCGCCGACCTGGACGCGGCCGGGCAGCTGCAGGTCGATGTCCCCGACGGGCGGCGGCTGACTGTTTTCGCCGGTGATGTGGTGCACGTCCGCCCTGCTTGACCGGAACGGGCGCGCCCGCGCGGGGCCCGCGCCGGTACGGTGGATCCACCACATCGGCACACATTCGCAGGGGAGCGCCCGCCGTGGCCTATCCGGACGATTTGCTCAGCCAGAACGAACGCGTGGTGGTGCACAGCCACCCGCATTTCAAGATGCTGATCTTCCCGTTCCTGGCGTTCGTGATCACCGTCGGCGCGGCGGTGTGGCTGCTCGTGGTCGCCAAGGACTTCGCCGGGCCGTGGAACAACATCACCATGATCGCGGTCGCCGCGATCGCGCTGATCTTCGTGGTGTGGCTCTTCCTCGCGCCGCTGGTCCGCTGGCGTACGACGCACTTCATCGTGACCACCGACCGGCTGATCGCGCGCGAGGGCGTGCTCAAGCGCACCGGCATCGACATCCCGCTGTCGCGGATCAACAGCGTGCAGTTCGAGCACGGACTGCTCGACCGGATCTTCGGCTGCGGCACGCTCATCATCGAGTCGGCCTCGGACGAGCCGCTGCGCTTCGATGACATTCCCCACGTCGAGCACGTGCACACGGTCATTTACCGCGAAGTCAACGACAATCCCTACGACGACTACCACGGCGCGCCCGGTCCGCAGGACACCGAACCTCTGCCCCCGCGCGGCCGGGAACCGCGCGGAAGGAGACGCTGACGTGGGTGCTCGAGAGGTCGGCCTGCCGGAACGGGTCACCGCGGGCGGGTTGCCGCCGCGGGTCGAGATCTGGGAGGTCGGGGCGCGGGACGGGCTGCAGAACGAAAGCTCGGTCGTGCCGGTCGAGGTCAAGCTCGAATTCCTGGACCGGCTCGCCGGCGCGGGGCTGACCACGCTCGAAGCGACCAGCTTCGTGCACCCGAAGTGGGTGCCGCAGCTCGCCGACGCCGAACAGTTGCTCTCCGGGCTCGACCGCCGCGACGGCGTCCGCTACCCGGTGCTGGTGCCGAACGACCGCGGCCTCGACCGCGCGCTCGACGCGGGCGTCGACCACATCGCGATCTTCGCCAGCGCCACCGAGACCTTCGCCCAGCGCAACCTGAACTCGACCTTCGACGACCAGTTCGGCATGTTCGAACCGGTGGTCACGCGGGCCCGCAAGGAGGGCCTCGAGGTCCGCGGCTATCTGTCGATGTGCTTCGGCGACCCGTGGGAGGGCGTGGTCGACGTGGAGCAGGTCGTGCGGGCGGGCAAGCGGCTGCTCGACTTCGGCTGCTCGCAGCTTTCCCTCGGCGACACCATCGGCGTCGCCACCACGAACCAGGTCACCCGGTTGATCGAGGCGTTCGGGGACACGTCGGCACTGGCCGTGCACTTCCACGACACCTACGGCCAGGCGCTGGCCAACACCGAGGCCGCACTGCGCGCCGGGGTGTCCACTGTGGATTCGTCGGCAGGCGGCCTCGGCGGCTGCCCGTACGCCGAGTCGGCGACCGGCAACCTCGCGACCGAGGATCTGGTCTGGCTGCTGGAAGGGCTCGGCGTGGAGCACGGCGTCGACCTCGGGAAGCTGGTGGAGACCAGCGTGTGGATGGCCGGGCAGCTGGGCCGTCCGTCGCCGTCGCGGGTGGTGAACGCGCTTGCCGGATAGCGCTCCCGAGTTCGTCCCGCTCGACGCGGAGACCTGGCCGCTGTTCGAGCAGCTCTTCGGACCGGGCGGCGTGCAGGGCGGCTGCTGGTGCACGTTCTTCCGGCTCGGCAACCAGGACTACAAGGCCGCCGGTCGGGACGGCCGCAAGGAGCACGTCCGCACCGAGGCCAAGGACGGGAAACCGTTGGGGCTCTTGGGCATTGTTGACGGCGAACCGCTGGGCTGGGTGGCCGTGTCGCCGCGGAAGGACAATCCGCGGCTGGCCTCCTCGCGCGTGATGGCGTCGGACGAACCGGGCGAGGTCTGGTCGGTCACCTGCTTCTACATCCACCGGCGCGGTCGTCGGCGCGGGCTGGCGACGGCGTTGCTGCGGGCTGCCGTGGACTACGCCGCCGAACAGGGAGCGGAAAGCGTCGAGGGCTATCCGGTGGAGGTCGGACCTAAGTCGACCTCCTCGGACCTCTACCACGGCACGACCGGCATGTTCGCCGAAGCGGGATTCGAGGTCGTCGAGAAGCGCGGCCTGGCCCGCGCGTTGGTGAGGCGGCGCATCGCAGTCGCCCGATAAGGTGGGTTTCCCGCTCGCCCGGAACCTTCCGGGTCGAGTGGGCGTCCGACCCGGTGCCGGCACGACCGAGAAGAGGGTGCCAGTGTCCGACCATCCCGAACCGGCAGACACCGAAGTCGCCACCGGCCCGGTGCGCGTGCCCGTCCAGTACGGCGGGCTGCTCGAGCGCGGCTTCGACGACGTGCCCACCCCGCCCGCGGGCACCGGAGTGCTGCCCGCGCAAAGCCGTCCGCCGGTCGGTTCTCCGCGCACCGACCGGGAAAGCGTGCTGGCGTTGTTCGCGGTCCACATGTTCCCGCTCGGTCATTTGCCGGTGGCCGCGGACCGTCCGGACCGGCAGTTGCCGCTCCCCGCAGCCGGGGTCGCGGTCGCCGAGGGAGCGCGGCGTCCGTTGTTCGACCATCCGGAATCGGCGTTGCTCGACGACACCGCGGTGCTCGGGTACGTGAAGCAAGGGTTTCGGCGTTCGCCCGCGCCGCCGGTGGATCCGGAGCCACCCGAAGCGGTCGTCGAAGGCTATGTGCCGCCAGAGGGTCCGGAATGGGAACGGCGGTTCGTCGTCGGTGCTGAGTACGTGTGGCCACCGGCGGAGGGTTGCGTCGAAGAGCCGAATCCGGTGGTACTGCCGGAAAATACGCTGCTGGACCGCTTCGGCAGCGACCACGGCCGCGTTTTCGCGCCCGACGGCACGCCGTTCGCGGAACGCGCTTTGCCGCCCGCCGCGCTGCGTTCGGGCTACCGCCGCTACCGCGTGGCGAAGCCGATGCCGATGTGGCAGGCGACGTCGGCGGAGTGGTTCGACGGACCGGGCGGCGGAATCCGCTACCGTGCTCTGTTGTCCGCGGACGAACTGGTCACGCTGGGATTCCTGGTCGACGTCACGCGGGAGGCACGATGAACACCCAGTCGATCCGGAAGTGGCTGGGCATCATCGGAGTGCCCGAGGAAGTCGTGTCGATCGGCCGCGAAGCGGACAACACGTGGTGCCTGCTGCCGACCTCCGACGGCGGCTGGGAAGTGTTCTGGCGCGAGCAGGGCAACCGCTACGACTGGGCCGCGTTCACCTCCGAACAGGTCGCCTGCCACTACCTCTTCGGCAGGCTGACCTGGTCACAGGTGGCGCGAGGCGCGGTCGGCGTGCTGCCCGGCGCTCACTGACGGCGCAGAACAGCCAGCGCTTCGTCGTGCAGGAGCCCGTTCGTGGACAGCGCTGAACCGCCCTCGTAGGTCTCCGCGCCGGAAAGATCGGTGAACTGGCCGCCCGCCTCGGTGACGATCACCTGTGCGGCGGCGACGTCCCACGGGTTCACGATGCACTCGGCCGCGACGTCCATCGCGCCTTCGGCGACGAGGCAGTGGCTCCAGAAATCGCCGAACGCGCGCGACTCCCAGCACGCCTCGGTGAGCGCGAGGTACTTCTCGCGGGAGTGGTACTCGGTCCAGCTGTTCAAGTCCGTCGTGGACAGATAGGCGTCGCCGAGCGCCGCCACCTTCGACACCGACATACGCCGTTCGCCCGCCGCGTCGCGCAGGTGCGCGCCTTCGCCGCGAGCAGCCCACCAGCGTCGGCCCAGCAACGGCGCGCTGATCATGCCGACCACCGGCGTGCCGTCCTCGACGAGCGCGATCAGCGTCGCCCACACCGGGACGCCGCGCAGGAAGTTCTTGGTCCCGTCGATCGGATCGATCACCCACGCCCGGCCCTCGCTGCCCGCGGTGCCGCCGCGTTCCTCGCCGGCGACGGTGTCGTCCGGCCGTTCGGCGGCGAGGATTTCGCGGATCGCGTCCTCGACGGCGGTGTCGGCGTCGGTCACCGGCGTGCGGTCCGGTTTCGCGGACACCGCGAGGTCGAGCGCACGGAAGCGGGCAGTGGTCAGCGCGTCGGCGGCGTCCGCCAGCCGGGTGGCGAGAGCGAGGTCATCCGAGTAGGCAGGCACGGTCACGATGGTTTCACGCCCGTTCGCCGTAAGGTTGGCCAGGTGAGCATGGTCCTACTTGCCGAAGACGATCCGGCCATCGCCGAGCCGCTGTCCCGCGCGCTGCACCGGGAGGGGTACGAGATCGAGGTCGTCACCGACGGCCCGGCGGTACTGGCCGCGACCGCCGCGCACCGGGTCGACCTGCTCGTGCTCGACCTCGGACTGCCCGGGATGGACGGGCTGGAGGTGTGCCGCAGACTGCGCGCGAGCGGCACCGAACTGCCGGTGCTGATGCTCACCGCGCGCACCGACGAGGTCGATTTCGTCGTCGGCCTCGACGCCGGCGCGGACGATTACGTGGCCAAGCCGTTCCGGCTCGCCGAACTGCTCGCACGGATCCGCGCACTGCTGCGCCGCCGGGTGCCGGAAGTGCTGGAAGCCGGCGGCGTCCGGATGGACCTCGGCGCGCGACT
Source organism: Amycolatopsis sp. NPDC054798 (assembly GCF_053611505.1). Taxonomy (NCBI): domain Bacteria; kingdom Bacillati; phylum Actinomycetota; class Actinomycetes; order Pseudonocardiales; family Pseudonocardiaceae; genus Amycolatopsis; species Amycolatopsis sp. NPDC054798. The sequence continues at coordinate 38,611 of NZ_JBSHAM010000030.1, forward strand.
GGTCACTGTGGACTCACACGAGGTGCAGCTGGCGAACAAGGAGTTCGAGCTGCTGCGCGTGCTGATGAGCCGCGCCGGGCAGGTCGTCAGCCGCGACGAGATCCTCGCCGAGGTGTGGAACGACCTGGAGTCCAAGACTTCGAAGACGCTCGACATGCACATGTCCTGGCTGCGCCGCAAACTCGCGGTCGCCGCCGACGAGGCGGCGGGCAGGCAGGCGAAACCGGCGCACTCCGACGCCGAACGGCGCATCGCGACCGTGCGCGGCGTCGGGTTCCGGTTCAATGTCGAGTAGCCGCCGATGAGCATGCGCCGCCGGATCCTGCTGGCGATCCTCCTCGCCGTGCTGGTGACCGCGGCCGTGCTGGGCATCCCGCTCGGCGTCACCGCGTGGCGGCTGGTGGAGAACCTCAACCGGGAAAGCCTGGCCGAACGGGCCCGCAACATCGCCGCGACGGTCGACACCCAGGTCGCGAACGGCCAGGAAATCGACCTGGAGCAATTCCGGGTCGGCGTTCCCGAAGGCGGCATGCTGATCGTGCGCGCCGAGGGTTTCAGCGAAAAACACCTCGGCGCGAATCCCGGCCCCGACCCAGTGGTCGAATCGGTACCGACCGCGCGAAGCGGCACGGTGATGCTGGCGATCCCGAGCGGTCCGGTGCGCACGAAGCAGACACAGGTGACGCTGCTGGTCGTGCTGCTGGTGGTGCTGTCGGTCGGCACCGGCACGGTGGTGGCGACAGTCACCGCGCGCCGTCTGGCGAAACCGCTCCGGCACGTCGCGGACCGCGCCTCCCGCCTGGGCGGCGGCGATTTCCGTCCGGACCCGAGCCGCTACCGCGTGGCCGAACTGGACATGGTCGCCGAGGCACTGGACACGTCGGGGTCCGCCTTGGCGCAGCTCGTGCAGCGGGAACGGCAGCTGGTCGGGGACGTCTCGCACCAGCTGCGGAGCCGGTTGACCGCACTGCAGCTCCGGTTGGAGCCACTGACCGGGCACGAAGACCCGGACGTCGTCGAGGAGTCCCGGGCCGCGCAGGAACAGGCGGACCGCCTAGCCCAGGCCCTGGACGAGCTGCTGGCCGCCGCCCGCGCCGCGCGCGAGGTAGATGCCGAACCGGTTGATCTTCCGGTGACGCTGCCCGCCGTCGCGGAGGAATGGCGTCAGCTGCTGCGCGTCGAGGGACGGAACCTGCGCCTGAAGGTCGCGGACGGCTTGATGGTGCGCGTGACTCCGGCGCGGCTGCGCGAGGTGATCGGAGTGCTGCTGGACAACGCTCTCCGCCACGGAGCGGGGACGGTCACGCTCTCCGCCCGCCGCGGTGACGCGGAGGGGACTGTGGTGATCGAGGTCGCGGATACCGGATCCGGGGTGCCGGATGAAATCGCGCCGCACATTTTCGAACGCGGTTTTTCTGGCGGGGGTTCGACCGGGGTGGGATTGGCATTGGCCCGCGCTCTTGTCGAGGCGGACGGCGGGCGGCTGGAGCTGTCGAATAAGCGTCCGGCGATTTTCAGTTTGTTTCTGAAGGTGCCGCGTCCGGACGAGGTGGGGGAATTGCGGTGGCCCGCGGAGCCGGTTCCTCGCTGAGGATGGCTTGTTGCAGATCGGTGGCGACGCGGTGGGGTGGTCGCCGATCTGGCGGCCAGGTGCGGTGGTGACTGAGTGCGTATTCCGGCGTTATGCCCGCCCGCGACGTCGAGGTCAGGGCTGTCACCGATGAGCCAATTGCCGGGTGACAGCTGCGTTCCGCAGTTTTGCGCGGCGAGGTGGAAGATGCGCGGATCGGGTTTGCGCAGGCCGACGGCGGAGGAAATGCAGTAGCCGTCGACTGCTTCGGCGAGACCGGTGCGTTGGAGTTTCGCTAGCTGGTTGTCCTGCATCCCGTTGGTGACAATGCCGATTCGCCATCCGGCGGCACGCAGGGTGCCGAGATGCTCAAGCGTGTGCGGGAAGAGTCGCACCAGCTGCGGGATCCTCGCGCGGTAACTCGCCCACAACCGGTCAGCCGGTTCGGCCAGATCGAACCGCTTCCGGGCTTTGGCGAAGAACCGGTCCAGCGGGCCCTCGCGCCGCGCGGCGACCAGCCAGGCCACCGCGTCGCCGGGCAGCCGGTGCACCTCGGCGAATTCCGCCGCCCAACGCGAAAACGCACCGCTCAGATCAGTCAGCGTGTTATCGAGATCGAACAACGCCAACCGGGTCACTGCGGAAGCCGGGTAACCCCGTCCTTCCGCCGTTCCCCCAGCTCATCCGGGAAGACCCACCTCTTGAACCCCCAGAACCGGAACACCATCGCCAGCAGCATGCCGATGATCGAACCGCTCGCGAAGTCCGCGACCTCCTGCACGAACCGCGACACGTGCGGCACTTCCAGGTGCAGCCAGTAGCGCGAGATGAGCAGCGGAATGAGGTTCACCACCACCGCGACTCCGCTGATCAGGAAGAACAGCGTCGCTTCGTGGGCGCGTTCGCGGCCGCCGCGGGTGCGGAACGACCATTCGCGGTTGAGGACGTACGACACGATCGTCGCGACAATGATCGCGATCGCCTTCGCCGTGGTCGGTTTCGACTCCAGCACGCTGAGCTTCAGCAGGTACCAGACGCCGTTGTCGACCAGGAAGGTCGTGCCGCCCACGATCGCGAACTTCAGCAGCTCCCGGTGCTTAACGAGCACGGAGCGCAACGGCTCGGGGGTGCGGGCAAGCACGGTTTCGACGACGGTCACGTATCGCAGTCTAGAGAATTCGAGGTCACGGCAGGTGTCAGGCGGCCTTACGGTCCGGAATATCCGGATTGTCATTCCGTACCGGTTGCGGCCGGGCGCCCTCCGTGGGGAACACCCATTTCTTGAAGGCCCACCAACGGAACAGCGTCCCGAGCAGGGTGCCGAGGAGCATCCCGCTCACGAAGTCGGCCGTCTCCTGGCCGACCAGGCTCACGTGCGGCACCTGCAACTGCAGGACGTACCGCGAAACCCACTGCGGCAGCGCGTTCAGCCCGAGCGCGACCCCGCTGATCAGGAAAAACAGCGCGGCTTCGTGGGCTCGTTCCCGGCCGCCGCGAGTGCGGAACGCCCACTCGCGGTTCGCGACGTAGGAGAAGATCGTGGCGATCAGCACACCGACGATCAGCGCGGTGACCGGATGGGTCCGCAGCACGGTGAACTTCAGCGCGTAGGTGATCGTGAGCGTGATGACGAAGCTCGTGCCGCCGACCAGGGCGAACCGAACCAGCTCACGGTGCTTCGCCAGAAGTTCGCGCACCTGGCGGACGCTACTCCGTGAACCAGCCGAAGAAGCCCCGGGGTTCGACCGACGGCGGACGCTTGTCCTGGTTACCGGGTTTGCCGGGCTTGCTGCTCGAACCGGGGTTCGGCGGCGCGCTCGTGGTCGTGGCCGGACTGCTGGACGTCGGATCCGGAGTGTCGTCGTCGGTCGGCGGCGTGGTCGGCGGCGTGGAGCTGGGCTTCGGGTGCTTCGACGAACTCGGCTCGTGGCTCTTCGAGGTCGAGGGCTTCGACGGCAGTGGCACCGACGTGGACGACAGCGGTCCGATCGTCGGGTCGTGGCACATGTCCCACCAGCAGTCGAGCGGCACCGAAACCGGTTTTGCTGAGGCGCTGCCGAGCGAGGCGTTGACGGTGACGCTGAACGGGCCGTCAAACGGCTCGCGGCTCACGCCTACCCACAGCTCCGCCGTCTCGCCGGGAGCCAGTGGGTTGACGCTAGTGCAGCTCAGGCTCGCGTCGCCGGACGTGCATTTGAATCGTTTGACGCTGAACGGGCCGGTAGCCCTGTGGTCGAAGGTGATCGTGACGGGTTTCGTGCTCTGTCCGGTGTTCTGCACGTTGGCCTTGACGACCGGATGGAACCAAGGGCCGAGCTTTTCGGCCGACAGCGACAGGGCGTCCTTCGGGGCCTGGACCTTCACCCGAACGCTGATGGCGACATTCACCGAAGCACCCGCGGTGACCGAACCGGTCACTGTGCTGCCCGTCGCGTTCTCGTCCGCCTGCAGCCGGAACATCAGCACAGCCGACTGGCCAGGCTGCAAACCACTGCCGGTCTTGCAGGTGACCGTGCCCGTGCCGCCCGGGCACGCGACCTTCGTCGGCCCGGACTGCGTGGCCGCTTCGGTGGAGTACGCACCGGCAGCGCCGCCGCCGTTCGCCTGGACGGCCCGCACGCCAGGCGGCAGGTTCAGCGTCGCCTGGACCGGATCGGACACTGTGCCGCCGTTGTTGCGCACGGTGATCGGCAGCGCGACTGGTCCGCCGCCCGGCTGGAGTTCGACCCCGCCCGCCGGCATGTTCGCGGACAGCTGCGGCGGCGCGGAAGGCGGATTCTGAGCTGGCGGCTGCGCCGGCGGGGCGGCCGGGGGAGCCGCGGGCGGCGGCACAGCCGGAGGCGCGGGCTGGGCAGGCGGCGGGGCCGGGGGAGCCGGTGGCGCGGCTGGAGGGGCAGCCGGAGGGGCTGGGGGAACGGGCTTCGGCGCGGGTGCGGGCGCGGGCCCGGCGGCTGGCGGCGCGGGGGCCTGCTGAGCGGTCGGGATGGTCTGCGTTCCGCCGCCCGCGGCCAGCGCGACCGCGACGGCGGCCACCATCGCGGCCCCGGACATGGCGACCCCGGCGAACTGGCGCGGCGCGGACGCGGCTGCCGCCGCACCCGCCTTGGCTCCGCCTGCCGCCGCGGCCCCAGCACCGACTGCGGCGGCGCCTGCGGTGGCCGCACTCGCCTTGGCCGCGCCGATCGTGGCCAGGTAGCCGAGAGCAGCGCCGCCGAGGACGATCGGGGCGATGATCGCGCGCAGGCTGCCGTTGACGTCGGCCAATTCGGCCGCCAGCACGCGGCACTTGTCGCATTCGTCGAGGTGGGTTTCCACCTGAGAGCGTTCGCGTTTGGACAGTCCGTCGCGCGTCCAGGCCCCGAGCCGGTCGGTCGTCGCGCGGCAGCGGTCCGCGTCGTTTTCCTGCAGGTGGACTTGCAAATACGCCTGACGCAGCCCTTCCCGGGCGCGGTAGGCGAGCGCGGACACGCCGTTCGCGGTCAGCCCGAGCAGCGGCGCGACTTCGGCCGGGCTCTGCTGCTCGATTTCGGTGTGCCACAACACTGCCTGCCAGCGTTCCGGCAGCCGTGCGAACGCTTTCGCGGCCATCGTGCGCTCGAGGCCCGCGACGGCGGTGTCGGAGAACGGCACGGTGAGCGCTTCGCCAGCGGCCCCGCCGACGTCGGTCATGTCCTCGTTGAGATCGATCCGGCGGTCACGGCGCGTCTTGTCATACGCGGTGTGCCGCAGCGCGGTAAGCAGGTACGCGCGGAAGGCGCTGTCCGGGCCCTTTCCGCCACGCAGCGTGTCCAGCACCTTCGAGAACGCCTCCGACACGAGGTCGTCGGCCTCCGAACTGGACCGCGCGAGCTGGCGGGCGAGGTTGTGCGCGGCACCGCTGTGCCGCTCGTAGAGCGGACCGTAGGACGCGATCTTTCCCGCGCGCACCTCTGCGATCAGCTCGGCGTCACTCTTACCGGAGAGATCGGCGGGAACGGTGGACACGGGGCTCCTTCAAGGCTGCGCGCGCGGCGGACTCCACGCGCCTTTCTCCCTACAACGCACACCAAGTGTGACGGATGCGGCGACACTCGTCACGCCGTGGTCTGGCACATGCCTCGGTAGGCGCAGCAAGTTCACCTCTCCGTCTGGGGATTAGCTGAAAAAGATCGGGGAAAACGCGTCACGAGAGGAGTTCGGCAGCGTCCCCTCCGTGATTGGGGACAAGATCGACAGGGAACCGGAAGGAGCTGGGGGTTCGGTGGACGTACCGGCGACCGGGGCGCGGTTCGGCTCCGCAGGCGACTCGTCGGGGGACGAGACGCGTGCGAGGTTCGAGCGGGACCGCCATTTGCGGGCTTTGCGGGCTCGCTGGCGAACAGCCAGCCTCGCGGCCGGCTGGCGTTTCCCGAGCGATTGGGCACTGCCCGAGGTCGACGCGGTGTGCGCGGCAGTCGTGCGGCACGGCTCGACCGGCGCGGAGAACGCGCTGGCCGGATTGGGCCGGGCGCGGGCCGCAGCGGGAGCGGGGCTGTCGGAAACACTGTCCGACCTGGCCGCACTGCACGCGGTGCTCGCCGACCCGGACGCGGTCGACGGATTCGTCGCGCCGGATGTCGACGCCACCCCGGCCCGGCTGCTCCGCGTGACCGCGCTGGCCTGGGCAGACGTCGCCACCGACCAGCTCGTGCACACCGAGGTCACCGACCCGCTCACCGGCCTGCCGTCCGCGGCGTACCTGCGGACCCGGCTCGGCGAGATCTACCGCGGCGGGGTCAGCGAAGCGAACGTGCTGCTCACGGTGTCGCTGGACTTGACGGCAGTGTCCGGCTGGCCTCGGTTGACCGCGATGATCCTCGCCGCGGATGCCGTCCGGGCAGTGTTCGACACCGGCGAGTGCTACGCGACGATCGGCCCGTCCGCGGTCGCGGTGCTGGCCGAACGCAACGAACGCTTGGCCACGCGCGGAGTCGCGTTGCGCAGGGCGCTCAACGAGCGGCTATCGGTAGATCCGCAGCTGCGCGACGTCGCCCGCCCGCTCGTTTCGGCCGTGCGGTTGCCCGGGACACACGATCGGGCGTGCGAACTGCTGACGGAATTGGCGCACAGCTGAGCCCCGGTCACCCTTCCTGACCAGCATTCCCGAAGTCGTGCTTTCCTGGTGTGGTGACCAGGACCGTACCCTCCGCTGCCGACGGCGAAGCTCCGGTGAATCGATCCGGGCAGCCCCGGCTGGCTCTGCGCCGATCTCTGGCACGGCTGTCCGTGCGCCCGCGGTCGATGCTGATCTTCGCCGTGTTCCCGCTGCTGGCGATCGCCATGGGGTTCTGGGGCTGGACGCACGACTGGAACCTCGGCGTGGACAGCGCGGTCTACCGGGCAGGCGCGCTGCAACTGCTGCACGGGGACAACCTCTACGACGCGAACACGCTGCCCACCGAACCGGGCTGGGCGCTGCTGCCGTTCACCTACCCGCCGACCGCGGCGCTGCTGTTCGCGCCGCTCGCACTGGTGCCGGTGCAGGTGGCCTGGGGTTTCCTCACGGTGGTGTCGCTCGGCGCGCTCGCGCTGTCGGTACGGATCGCGATCGGCGCGCTGCCCCGCCCCACCGCCGACAGCCCCCGCTGGTGGGCCTCGCCCGCCCGGTCGACCATCGTGTTCTTCCTGGTCTTCCTCGGTTTTGAGCCGGTGTGGCGGACGATCTTCCTCGGTCAGATCAACCTGATCCTGATGGCGATGGTCCTGCTGGACCTGCTGGTCATTTGCGCGCGCGGCAGCCGCTGGGGCGGCGTGCTGGTGGGCCTCGCCGCGGCGATCAAACTGACCCCCATCGTGTTCATCGGCCACCTGCTGGTCACCGGCCGCTGGAAAGACGCTCTGCGCGGACTCGGCACCTTCGTCGGAATGCAGTTGCTGCTGTTCCTGGTCAATCCGCACGATTCGTGGAAATACTGGACCAAAACACTGCCCGACACCGGCCGGATCGGCCCGGTGCACTGGGCGGGTAACCAGTCCCTGAACGCCCTGATGAACCGCGCCACGGACCTTGCCCCCTGGGCCTCCACCGCGGCTACTGTCATCGGCCTGGTGCTCGCCATTCCGGCGCTGTGGCTGATGCTCCGCTTCCACCGGCGCGGACAGGCGCTGGCCGCGCTGCTCGTCACGGCGTTCTGGATCCTGCTGATCTCGCCGGTTTCCTGGTCGCACCACTGGGTCTGGGTCGCGCCGCTGGTCGTGCTGCTGGTGTCCAGGCTGCCGAAAACCACTCCCGCGACCGCGTGGAAACGGTGGCTGGGGACGTTCCTGGTCGCGTTCGTATTCGTCAGTTGCGTGCTGCTGATCTTGCCGAACGGCCGGAATGTCGAGCTGCATTGGAAGGTGTGGCAGAACATTCTCGGCGACGCTTACATCCTGACGCCGGTCGTACTGGCCGTCGCACTAGCGCTGCGGTGGGGCTTGCAGCGGCGGGCCCGGAACCGGGCGCAGCAGGAGGGTTCGTAGCTTCTCTGCTGGTCAGCGGCTCTTTTGCGGTTTTTGTCGGTGGTGGCGGTTACTGTCTGGATCGCGGTGGTTACGCGGCCGTCCGGAGCCTTGGTTCGCGGACGGGCACGGCCATCGTTCTGATCCGGATTCGGACAGATCAACCGAATAGTGAGCCTATTGCTCCGCCGACCCGCCGTAAAAATCGCCCAGCGCGGTGCGGGTGTACTGGATGAGCAGATCGGCGTGCGCGAAGTCATCCGGAAGGCAAGCGCGGGCCGCGGTGAGCAACTCGTCGAACCGGAGTGGCGGGGTGACGGTCTTTGCGAGTGGGTGCCGCTCGCGGAGCTGCTTCATCAGCTCGGCGAGCTAGATGACGGCTGCGTTCGAATCGGTGCTCCAGCGCCAGGCGAGGACGTCGCCGAATCCTTCGGGAAAGGCGAGCGGGCGGGGTTCTCCGGTGAGCATTCCGGTGGCTACCCCGGGGAGGCTGGCTTGACGGAGGGCGTGCAGAACCGGGCGGGGGAGAGTGACGGAGTCCATCCGGCCATCCTGCTGCAGCGGGACGGTTTGGGGTGGGGTTTCGGTGGTGGGGTGTCCACTTGAGATCGGTCTGGGTTGTTGCTGTGGCGCTTCTGCCAGGCCAGTTTGGCGGAAGCGGGCGCGGCGGGGTGCCCGGCTAGGCCGATTCGCCGGAATTGCGTGCCGTGACAGGGGGTTCGGCCGACCCTGTTCGGTGAGCGCAGGTGTGCCGACTGAACTCGGCTGGGCTCGCTCGCGCTGGTCCGAGCCCCTGCTAGCCGGTCGTTTTCACCGCGCTTCTCCCCGCCGGTTTCGGTTAGACGCGAGATTCTCGCGGCCAACATCTGGCCGCTCCTGCGGAACGTGCGCGCTGCCCCAGTCGGTTCCGCTAAGCCGCGCCCGGCCGACCCCAGGCCACCTCGACCCCGCCCAGCCGTCCCGCCCGCGTCAAGTGCCCGTGCCAGCCTGAGTCTGTAAGTGCCAGTGCCCGCCTGAGTCTGGCCGTCCCCGCGCGCCCGCCTTCGCGCTGCCGCCCGCAGCCCCACCTGCGCCCCCGCCTGACTGTCCCGGCAGTCCCCGGCCGAGCTTGCCCCGTCCGCACGACCTGCCTTGCCCGGCCGACCCTGCCCCGCCCGCCCGCGCGACCCTGCCCGCCCGGCTGACCCTGCCCCGCCCGCGCCGGTGTTCCTATCCGGCCGACCCAGCCACCCCCGCCCCCGCCAACTCAGCCACCCCCACCCATCCAGACCCCCGCCCCCCACCCCACCCACCCGGCCGCCTCCGCCGCAGGTCGCCGGTGGTCCGCCAGTTCTCGCCCAGTAACCTGGGCGGCGTTATGGACAAACGAACCGGTCTTCCCATCGTCGGCATGGTGGGCGGCGGGCAGCTCGCCCGCATGACGCAGCAGGCGGCGATTTCCCTCGGCCAGTCGCTGAAGGTGCTCGCGGCCGACGAGGGCGACGCGGCGGCCCTCGTCGCCAGCGACGTCGTCATCGGCCACCACACTGACCTCGACGCGCTGATCGACTTCGCCCGCCAGGTCGACGTCGTCACCTTCGACCACGAGCACGTGCCCGGCGAGCACCTGCTCACCCTCGCCACCGAGGGTTTCGTCGTCCGCCCCGCGCCCACCGCGCTCGGGTTCGCGCAGAACAAGCTCGTGATGCGCGAGATGATGGCCGGTCTCGGCGTGCCCGGTCCCGCCTTCGCTGAAGTGTCCAAAGTGGACGACGTGGTGGCGTTCGGCGGCGAGCACGGCTGGCCGGTGGTGCTGAAGGCGTCGCGCGGCGGATACGACGGCCGGGGTGTCTGGATGCTCGACACCGCGCAGCAGGCCCGCGAGACCGTTCCCGAACTCCTCGAAGCCGGCACCGAGCTGCTGGTCGAGGAAAAGGTCGCGATGAAGCGCGAACTGTCCGCGCTGGTCGCGCGCTCCCCGTTCGGTCAGGGCGCGGCGTACCCGGTGGTCGAGACCGTGCAGACGAACGGGATCAACACCGAGGTCCTCGCCCCGGCACCGGGGCTGGCCGAATCGCGCGTGCACGAGGCGCAGGAGCTGGCGCTGCGCATCGCGTCGACGCTCGACGTGACCGGCTTGCTTGCGGTCGAGCTGTTCGAGACCGAGACCGGCCTGCTGGTCAACGAGCTGGCGATGCGTCCGCACAACTCCGGCCACTGGACCATGGACGGCTCGCGCACCTCGCAGTTCGAGCAGCACCTGCGCGGCGTCCTGGACTACCCGCTCGGCCGCACCGACCTGATCGCACCCGCGTGCGTGATGGCGAACGTGCTCGGCGCGGACGTCTCGCCGCAGATGAGCCCGGACGAACGGGTGCACCACCTGTTCGCGCGGTTCCCCGAGGTGAAAATCCACCTCTACGGCAAACAGGACCGCCCCGGCCGCAAGCTCGGGCACGTCAACTTCGTCGGCGACCGCATGGACGACCTGCGCAATCGCGCGCTGTTGTCCGCGCACTGGCTGTCCCACGCCGTCTGGCTCGACGGCTACGAGATCCACTGAAGGGGAACACAATGGCGCCGCAGGTGGGCGTGATCATGGGCAGCGACTCCGACTGGCCGGTGATGGAGGCTGCGGGACAAGCGCTGGACGAGTTCGGCGTCGAGTACGAGGTCGGCGTCTACTCGGCGCACCGCACCCCGCAGCGGATGCTGGACTACGCGAAGTCCGCGGCCGATCGGGGCATCCGCGCGATCATCGCGGGCGCGGGCGGTGCCGCGCACCTGCCGGGCATGGTCGCGTCGGCGACGGTGCTGCCGGTCATCGGGGTGCCGGTTCCGCTGAAGTACCTGGACGGCATGGACTCGCTGCTGTCGATCGTGCAGATGCCGGCAGGCATCCCGGTCGCGACGGTGTCCGTCGGAGGAGCACGCAACGCCGGTCTCCTCGCGGTCCGCATCCTCGCCGCCGCTGACCTGCAGTTGCAGGCGAAACTGACGCAGTTCCAGGAGGACCTGGAGCAGCTGGTGCTCGACAAGGACGCCAAGCTCCGCGAAAAAGCAGGCAAGTAGGGCGCGGAGGCCGGTCCGGAACCGGCCTCCGCCCGCACCGCCCGCTCACGCTGGGTCGGGAAGCTGCTTTCGCAGTTCGCGCTTCAGCACCTTGCCCGCCGCCGACACCGGGATTTCGGCCACGAAATGCAGTTCCCGCAAGCGTTTGTACGGCAGCACCTTCTCGTTCACCGCCGCCATCAGCTGCTCCGCGTCCACTGAGGAATCCGGCTTCCGCACCACGAACGCCACTGGCAGCTCTCCGACCTCCGGACTCGGCCGTCCGACCACCGCCGCGGACAGCACGCCCGGCGACGCGCTCAGCAGCTCCTCCAGTTCGCGCGGAAAGACGTTGTACCCCTTGTACAGCAACATGTCCTTCTTGCGATCCACAATGGACAGATAGCCGTCCTCGTCGAGAACGCCGATGTCGCCGGTATGCAGCCACCCGTCGACCAGCGCGGCAGCGGTCTCTTCCGGACGGTTCCGGTACCCGCGCATCACCTGCGGTCCGCGCAAGCACACCTCGCCCTCCTGCCCGGGTGGCAACGGCTCCTCGCTGCCGTCCGCGACGAGCTTGACCTCGGTGTCGAAAATCGGCCCGCCGACCGAGCCGACCTTGCGCACGCCGGACCGGTAACTCGGCGAGATCACCGCACCCATCGTCACCTCGGTGAGCCCGTATCCCTCGGCGATCACGACGTCAGGGAACCGCTCGTGCAGCGCACGGATCATCTCGTGGCTCATCGGCGCGGCGCCGGAGCCGATGTTGCGCACTGACGACAGGTCAGCGGTGTGGAACTCCGGTGTCGCCAGCAGCGCCGCGAACAGCGCGGGCGCGCCGCCGATGGTCGTGACCCGCAGACGTTCCGCGTCCGCGACGTACGCCGCCGGGTCGAACCTGGCATGCAGCACAGTCGTGCCGCCGCCCATCAACGGACCGTTGAGGCCCGCGATCACGCCCATCGCGTGAAACCACGGCGTCAGGTTGATCGCGGTGCCGGTGCCAAGCCGGGTGGGCCATTCGTCCGGGCTGCCGATCTGGTCGATCGTCAGGTCGCCGTTCGCGTCGAGCGCCGGTACTGAACCGGTCGACCAGCAAGTGTGCTGCAACGTGTTCGTGACGACGTTGCGGTGGGTGAGTTCGACACCCTTGGACCGTCCGGTCGTGCCGCCCGTATAGGCGAGATGAGCGAGGTCGCGGTCCACATCGATCGCCACGTCTGGCCTGGTCGCAGGCTGGTCAGCGAAGAACTCGCGGAATTCCACGCTCCCCTCGCCGAGCTCGCCGGTGGGCGCGACGACGATCGTGAGCCGCGCCGGAATCCGGTCGGCGACCGCCGCGAGCGTGCCCGCGACCGGCCCGAACGTCACCACCGCGGCGGCACCGCAGTCGGTGAGCTGAAAGGCGAGGTCGTCTGGCGGAAGCAGCGGGTTCGTCGGACTGAACGTCGCCCCCGTCAGCAGGATGCCGTGGTAGGCGATCGGATACGCGAGACAGTTCGGCAGATGCACGGCGACCACGTCGCCCCGGCCGATGCCGCGGGCCAGCAACGCCTGGGCGAACCGGCAGGCGGCTTGCCAGGTCTGCGAGAACGTGAGCTGGTCGTCGTCCATAGCGAACGCGACTCGGTCACCGTAGCGCGTTGCGGCGCCGGCGAGTATCGAACCGATCGGCACCTGCGGGTAGTCAAGGGAAGCGGGCAATCCGGGCGGCGGGGTCGACGCAGTGGCAGCCATCACTTGACCATACGAACGGTGAGGCCGAGGACACAAGCAGCGAGCTGCCGCGCTCGGAGTGAACGCGGGCTAACATCGAGGGACTTTCTCCCGTTTTCGCTGTAGAAGAGGTGACTGAAGGTGGCCGAGGGCCTTTATCAGCTGGCCGAAGAGCACGAGGAGCTGCGGGCCGCGGTCCGGGCCCTGGCCGAAAAGGAGATCGCGCCGTACGCGGCGGAGGTCGACGAGCAGGAGCGCTACCCGGTCGAGGCCAACGAAGCGCTCATCAAGGCAGGTTTCAACGCCGTCCACATCGGCGAGGAGTACGAAGGCCAAGGTGCCGACGCCATCGGCGCGTGCATCGTGATCGAGGAAGTCGCCCGCGTCGACGCCTCCGCCTCGCTGATCCCGGCAGTCAACAAGCTGGGCACCCAGCCGATCATCCTGTCCGGTTCGGAAGAGCTGAAGAAGCTGGTCCTGCCGTCGATCGCGTCCGGCGAAGCCTCGGCGTCGTACGCGCTGTCGGAGCGTGAAGCAGGCTCGGACACCGCGTCAATGCGCACTCGCGCCCGCCTCGACGGCGACCACTGGGTCCTCAACGGCACGAAGTGCTGGATCACCAACGCCGGCGAATCGTCGTGGTACACGGTGATGGCCGTAACCGACCCGAACGCGGAAAAGAAGGCCAACGGCATTTCCGCCTTCGTCGTGCACAAGGACGACCCAGGCTTCTCGGTGGGCCCGAAGGAAAAGAAACTGGGCATCAAGGGTTCCCCGACCCGCGAGATCTACTTCGAAAACTGCACCATCCCCGCCGACCGCATCATCGGCGAACCAGGCACCGGCCTGAAAACCGCCCTGCGCACCCTGGACCACACCCGCCCGACAATCGGCGCGCAGGCGCTAGGAATCGCACAAGGCGCCCTGGACGCAGCCGTCGCTTACGTCAAGGAACGCAAACAGTTCGGCAAGGCAATCGCCGATTTCCAGGGAATCCAGTTCATGCTGGCCGACATGGGAACGAAAATCGAAGCCGCCCGCCACCTGGTATACGCCTCCGCAGCCTCCTCCGAACGCGGCGACAAACGAGCCAGCTTCACCGCGTCGGCAGCCAAGGCCTACGCATCCGACGTCGCAATGTCGGTGACGACAGATGCGGTGCAACTGTTCGGCGGCGCGGGCTACACGCGTGACTTCCCGGTGGAGCGGATGATGCGGGACGCGAAGATCACGCAGATTTATGAAGGCACGAACCAGATCCAGAAGGTCGTGATGGCCCGGGCTCTGCTGAAGGGCTGAGTTCTCGGTAGCTCACCGAAGAGCCCCACTGCCCGGATCGGGTGGTGGGGCTCTTTTTATGCCCGAACTCGCTGTCTGTGAGCGAGTGCCTGGCTACAGTTGCGGCTGGGAGACTGCGGAGTCGTAGGGGGAGATCGTCGGATGAAGGTGCGTTTCGCAAGCGTGGCTGCTGTCGCGGCGGTGGGGGCCACGTTCGTAGCGGGGTGTTCCGGTGGCTCTGTGCCCACCTCGGACACTGGCGCGATGAGTCCCTTGCCGTCGGCTGCCGGGAAGACATTGCCGTACGCGGGCGCGCCGAAGGTTGAGCATCCGCTGCCAGAGTCCGTGTTGTCGACGCATCCGTGCGACAGTGCACTCACTCCGGATCAAGTGGGCGAGGCTCTTTCGAAAATACCGCGTGGAGAGCATGACGACAAGCCGGAGCTCGGTGCGCAGTGTCATTGGACTAACAGTGATGTCGGTGCGGGTGTGAGTGTGATTTACGTTACCAAGGTGTCGGACGGGTTGAGTGCGGTTTATGCAAATACGAAGCCCCAATCCACGGTATGGCATCCTCTTTCGTCTATGCAGGGACTTCCGGCGGTCGCGCATTCGACATATAGTACTGAAGGGTCGAAATCATTTTGTCAGGTAAGTGTTGGAATTAGTGACAAGTATACCGTCGGTGTTTCGGTTAACCTCAGTCCGGCGAAAGTTGGCTCGCGACAGGACCCGTGCTCTGCTGCAGTGCAGGTCGCGGGCATGGTTATCACTAATTTGAAGCGGAAGTCTGGCGCGTGATCGCTGGTTTCTCCAACTGTGTGGCTAAGCCGAACTTTTCCTGCGGTGGCTCGGGCGCGCGTGTATATGAGTATTTGCGCGACGAGGTGAGGTGAAGTTTTTAATTATCTTGCTGTGAATAGTTAGCTGCAGTGAACTGTCGAGGGCTGGTCGAGAGGTGGCCTGCGGTGGATGTGAGGGCGGGGATGCCCAAGGGCGGTCTAGGGAGGCGCTGCCGGGGCACGGGGGTCGTGGTCGCCTTGAGCGCCGGTGAAGCACGCTCGCTCCTGGTGCGCCCGAAGCGTGAGATCAACGCTGTCGCAGCTGGTAAAGGATTTCTGGGCGAATTCTCTCAGAATATTACGGCGCTGATTGGACGATTGGAGAAGAAATTGAGCATTTTTGGAAAATCGGACAATCAGGTGGCCGCAGATGTGAAAGCTGTCGGTGGCTGTGATCAGGAAAAAGGATTCGTCGGATGAGGATGCGGTTCTCGGTATCGGTTGTTAGTGTCGCGACTGCTGTGCTGCTGGCGGGGTGCTCTGGTGGTTCGACATCGAGTCCGACGCCTGGTGTGACGAGTGCTCCGGCTTCGTCATCGGCAACGGGGAAGACCTTGCCGTATGCGGGTGCTCCAAAAGTAGAGCACCCAATGCCGGATTCGGTGCTCTCGGTGCATCCGTGTGATGGCGCGCTCACGCTGGAGCAGGTGAAAACTCTTCTCGGGAAGCCGGTGCAGGGTGAGCATGCCGACAATCCGGCAATTGGCGCGGAGTGTCACTGGCCCAACAATGACTCTGGCTCATTGGTCACCGTGATTTACTCGACGGAGGTGGCTGATGGGCTGAGTGCGTCCTATGCGAACACGAGGCCGCAGGCACCAGTGTGGCGTCCGCTTTCCCCTATCCAGGGACTTCCGGCCGTAGCTGCTTCAGTTTACAAGCTGCAGGCAACGACCAAGGCATTCTGCCAGGTGATTGTTGGTATAAGCGACCAGAAAACGGTTGATGTGTCAGTCACGCTCGGTGATTCCAAGGTGGGCAAGAAAGATCCGTGCGATGTGGCGGCGATCGTTGCGGACATGGTCGTCACCAATCTGAGGCAGAAGGCAGGTAGATGATGCGCCGAGACTCGCCCGCGTTGCTGATGCCGCGGTGCGGTGGCCTGTTCGGTGCAAGTGCGCAGTGGGGTGAGTTTGCCTGTTTCTGCTGTTCTGCTGTGAGCAGTTGGTTACAGTGACCTCCGGAGGGGTCTCACTCAAGGCTGAGTGCCTGGTTGTGGGGCGGTGTGGCGGTGCAGGGGAGGGCGGACATGGCTGAAGGCGACCCGGGGAACACGATAGAAACGACGGGGTGGCTGACCGGGCTGCCGATTACTGTCGTGGGTGCGGCGATGAACGTGGCTCAGGGGGTGTCGGACGCTGCTGCGGTGGCGTCTGCCACGAAGGCGGGGGCCGGGTTCACTTTGAGCCCAGATGAAGCGCGTTCGCTGCTCGAGCGGGCGAAGCGGCTCCGCGACAACGCGGGGGCGATGCGTGCGGAGGCCATGTCGCTGACCCAGCTAACGCCGCCGGCGCAGGACCCGGGCAGCACTGGATTCAATCAGCAGGCGGTCAACGCTTTTACGGCTGGCAGGGACGCGAACGAGCGTATGTACCAGTACATGACGGAGCTGATCGATCGTCTGGAGAAGGCGATGGGCATTGTTGGCGAGTCGGATGGCCACGCAGCTACGGATGTAAAGGCTGTCGGGAACAGCGGCGAAGACAAGGGAATGATTTGATGAAGGTGAAGTTCACCTCGCTCTCTGCAGGGATTGCAGCGACCGTTGTTTTAGCCGCTGGTTGTTCTGGTGGTTCGACGCCGAATCCGCCTCCTGTTTCGCCTGATGCCCCGGCTTCTTCGTCGGCTGCTGGAAAAACCTTGCCGTATGCAGGTGCGCCCAAGGTCGAGAATCCCCTGCCGGATTCAGTGCTATCGACGCATCCGTGTGACAGCGCGTTCACGTCGGAGCAGGTGAGTAAGGTGCTGGGGAAAGCGATACAAGGGAAGCATGCTGATAACGCTTCTCTCGGTGCGCAGTGTCATTGGGTTAATAGCGATTCTGGTGCCATCTTAACCGCCTTGTATGTGACAAAAATTTCTGACGGTTTGAGTGCGGTATACGCAAATTCGAAGCCGCAGTCTACGGTGTGGCGTCCGCTTCCTTCGGTGCAAGGGTTTCCAGCTGTGGCGCATTCTGCATATGGGCCACAGGGAGACAAGTCATTCTGTCAAGTCAGTATTGGGATCAGTGATCAGCATGATGTCGATGTGTCCGTTACTTTGAGCCCCTCGAAGGTTGGCACGACGAACCCGTGTGATGTTACTGCTCAGATATCGGGCATGGTCGTCACCAATCTGAAGCAAAAGGCAGGTGCATGACCGATGGGGTTCTTCGACTTCATCGGCGAAGGCGCCAAGTGGATCGGCGACCGGATCGACGACGCGGATCACTGGGTCAACGACCGGCTCAAGGACGCCGGCGGGTGGTTTTCCGATTTCTACCACGGAAACCTCGGTGATCAGGCCCTTCCGGCTCCGGCGATTGTGCAGCAGGTTCAGCAAGGGCCTGGCACCTCATCGTGGGATAGCGGTAGTTCTACGGTTCAGAAGATGATCCAGGAACACAATCAGAACAGCGACGATGCGCAGCAGATCACCACGATGCTGGAATCTGTCTGGACCGGCGACGGCGCTGATGCGGCTCGGGCGCGGTTAAGACCATTGTCCGATGCGTCTTCTACCTCAGCACAGGCGTACGTGGTCAATGGACAGAAGCTGGTCGACACCACGCACGGCTATAACGACATGAAGATCGCGTTGCAGGCGATGCCTCCGGTGCCTCCGCACAAAAATCTCTGGGACCAGGGGACTCCTTGGGACACCGACACCGAGAAGCAGATCAACGAGTACAACGCTGCCGCTAATCACAACGTTGAGCGATATCAGAAGTATGCGGATCAGGCCAAGACCAACGGCCAGGGGCTGAACAGCAATTACGGTCAGGTTTCCGGATTCGACGGGCAGAATCTCAAGATCGACTCTGGTGGCGATCCTGCCACGGGCAAGAACGGGTCGCACGAGAAGGCTTATCGCGGGCCGGGGCAGGATTCTGGTGGGACCGGGAGCGGGCCGGGGGTCAGTGGCGGGGTCGGGAGCGGCCCGGGAAGCTGGCCGGGTGCTGGTGGCCCTGGGGTCAGTGGGCCGGGAGCGTTCCACTCCGGGGGCCCAGGGGGCACAGGGAATGTCACCTCGCCGCCGGGTGGGGTGTCGCCGGGATATCACCCGCCGGGGTATCGCCCGGGCGACCACGACGGCACTTCGACGTCCGGATGGACACCGCCGTCGGTTGATCGCGTAGGGGGATCGAATTGGACCCCTCCGGCACCGACCTCCGTGGGTACCGGGGGCGGTAGTAACAACAGCACCTGGACCCCGAGCGGGTTTGGGCCGCTCGGCGGTGGCGGCAGCGGCGTTGGAGGCGAGTCCGGAACCGGCGGGCGCAGTGGAGGGATCGCGGCGCGGCTTGGTGGCGGCGCAGGCGTAGGGGCAGGTGCGGGCGTAGGCGCGGGCGAAGAAGGCGGGGCCCGCGGAACAGCAGGAGCAGCAGCAGGAGCGGCCGCGGGCAAGGGCGCGGCGGGAGCCAAGGGCGCACCCGGAATGGGCGGCATGGCCGGCGGCGGCAAAGGCAAAGGCGAAGAAGACAAAGAACACCAGCGCAAGTACGGAATCGAGGACGACTCCGCGTTCTCTCTCGTCGACGAGAACGGCGAGCGGGCCCTCGACCCCCGGACTGGGCTGCCTCCGACGCCCCCGACGATTGGTGGTTGAGGGGCTCGATGACGATCATCGACAGGCCGTTGCGGATGCCGCGGCCGGTGTTCTTGGCGCTTTGGCACGGGGAGAACCTCGGGAAAGCACCGGTGGTGGTTGAGGACATCCCGATGTACCTGACCGAGGAGGGCGCGGCCGAGCGGGCGAAGCGGACGCGGGATCTTCTCAAAGAGCTTGGCGAAACGGCGGAGGCGTTGCGGGGCACGCTCAAGCTGCTCGCCACCGCCCGGCATGAGGTGTACGGGTGGACTGACTTCGGCACTCATCAGGAGGACAACGGGGCGATTCTCGTCGCCGCGACGGGGCGGGAAGCCGTCCGGTTGATCGCTGACGCTGAGTTCGTGCAGCTCGATCCGGTGCGGCCGGACGAGCTGGCGGCCTGTCTGGTCATGGCGATGCCGGAATGCCCGCCGGCGGCGGTGCGGGTGATGCAGGTCAGCCGGGAGTACTACGACAACGGCGGGGCGGATCCGCTGGCGGAGGAAGGCGGCGAGGCGGACGAGCTGCGGTACCTGATGCGGGCTCCCCGGGACGCGGTGCATCAGTTGCACGCCGCGGTCCGGGACGATCGCGGGGAGCGCAGGTACAGTTCGCCGCTGTCGGTGATCGATCTCAGCGGGCGCGGGCGGGTGTTGAGCTTTCAGAGCACCCGCGGCGGCGAGGCGCGGATCAGTGTCTACCCGGGGAATCGGGCGTCCTTGATCGATGCGGTGAACCGTACGCTCGCCAGCCTGCGATAAAAACTAGTAACCGCGTTTCCCTTTCTCGTGTTCCGCGTTAACCAATGCGTCGGGTTCACAGAGAGGTGAAACGGAATGGGCGTACGCGCGTTCGGACGGGGCATGGTCCTCCTGGCGGCGACGGTGGTCGCGCTTGGCGGCGGCACTGCGGTGGCCTCCACCGGGAAAGAACCTACTGGTCCGGTGCAGCCGAACATCATCGCCGCGGCGATCTACTCGGTCGGGCAGCCGACGATCGCGCCGCCGGGGGCCAACGACTGGAACTGCAAACCTTCCGCGGAGCATCCGAACCCGGTGTTGCTGTCCAATGGCACCACGGCCAACGCGTACGAGAACTGGGCGAATCTGTCCCAGCGGCTCGCCGACGAGGGATACTGCGTGTTCGCGGGGAACTTCGGCGGATCGCCGGGGGCTTTCCTGCAAACAGTGGGGCCGGTGGCGGGGACCGCGGGGCAGCTCGCGACCTTCGGGGACAAGATTCTCCAGGCCACCGGGGCCTCGAAACTCGACATTGTCGGGCATTCGCAGGGCGGGATGAACCCGCGCTACTGGATCAAGTACCTCGGCGGCGCGAGCAAGATCGGCAAGCTGATCGGGCTGTCACCGTCCAATTACGGCACCAGCCTGTTCGGTCTGCTGACCGCCATCCAGGCGATCCCGCCTGCCCGCGACATCCTCGGCATCCCCTGCCCGGCCTGCAACGAGCAGTCCACCGGCTCGGCGTTCCTCAAAGATCTCAACGCCGGCGGCGACACGGTCCCGGGCGTCGACTACACGGTCATCCAGACCAGGTACGACGACGTTGTCACGCCGTACACCAACGCCTTCCTCAAGCCCGCGCCCAACGTGAAAAACCTCGTCCTCCAGGACGTCTGCGGGCTCGACTACACCGACCACCTCGGCATCACCTACGACCCGATCGCGCAGCGCGAGGTGCTCAACGCGCTCGACCCGCAGAACGCGAAAAAACCCAACTGCGTGTTCGTGCCCCCGGTGATCAGCTGAGATACCCCCGCCGCGGGGTATAAACGCGAACACTTTCGCCGACTTGGTTGTGCGGGCTCCAGCCGCGATGTCACAGTCGGTGACATGTTCTGGCTGCTCCCCGACACCTGGACGCCGCACGACGAGGCCGAGCTGGTCGCCGGATGGCGGCTGTGGCTCGAGCTGAGCGACCGCGCGTGGCCCACCGCGTCGTGGGACGGCACCCCGTCCGGCGCGGTGGGCCCGTTGCGCGAACTGCTCGACGCGTGCGACGAAATCGAGAGCACGTGCCGGGAAACGGCCGAGCCGTCCGCGGAGTTCGCGGACATCGTCCAGCCGCTGGTGTTGTGCGCGAGCGCGGTCATCTGCCTGTGGTGGGACGACCACGCCCCGCTCGACTCCACCCGCGCGAAGGCGCTCCACGAGGACCTGCGCCGGTTCTCAGCCCTCGCGGAGCGCGTTCTCACGCTGTTGTCCGCCCACGGCGGCTGGACGGAACTCGACGTGGCCCGCCGCCACCCGGCTTGAGCCGGTATTCGGCGAAACTGGCGACGAACGTGCCCTCGCCTTGGGTGAGCGCGGGCAACGCCTGTTCCAGCTCGTGCGCGGAAGCGGCCGGGAGATTACCGTCCACAGTGCACCGATCGCCGGTGATTACTGGTTCGCCGGGCACTGCGCGCAGTTCGATGAGTTTGCGCAGTACGGCGCTGAGCGCGGAAGCGGGTGCTTCGAGTTCGAACGCGTGCACCGGTTCGTACACCCGAGTTCCGGCCTGGCGAAGGGCTTCCTGCAGCACTAGCCGGGTCATGCCGCGGAAATCTCCGGCGGTGCTGGCCGGCGGATAGAACGCGGTATCGGTGAGGGTGACCACGCAGTCGATCAGCTCCCGGCCGTGCAAGCCTTCGCGCAGGACCTCGTACACGGTGTCCTCAACGGCTTTGTGGAAAGACAACGGCAGCGAACCGAGTTCAACTTCCAGGCGGTAGTCGGTGCCGGAGCCCGGCAGGCCCGGCTCGACGCGAAGACCGACGGTGGCCCAGAAGAACACGCGCTCGTCTGGGGCGGGGTGGCGCACGCGGTGTCCAGTCCCGTGTAGACGTTCAACCAGCAGTGGGCGCGATTCCTCGAATTCGGCGGCGATGTCGAACTCTTCGGCGAGCGTTGTGCGGATTACTTCCTTCTGCACTTCGCCGTACAAGCGGACGGTGATTTCTTGGTCCTGTCGGCGGATGCTGATCAGAGGGTCCTGTTCGGACAGTCGAGTCAGCGCGGTGTACAGCGCGCTGGTCTGGTCTGGATCGACCGGGTACACCAGCGTTTCCAGGCTCGGCGGTGCGAAGAACCGGTCCTGGGAAAGGTCGGCGTTTTCGCCAAGGCGGTCGCCGATCCGGATCTCCGGCAAACCCCAGACGCGAGCGACATCTCCGGCCATAGCCTCGCCGGACACCGGGGTCGCGCCGTGTTCGAAAACTCGCACGGCGGACGGGCGGCCGACGCTCTCCTCGCCGAAACGTCGGAAGGTCACCGGTCGGCGCGCCGCCAGAGAGCCGGAAAACATGCGCACGTAAGCGATCTTCTCGCCGGAACGGCCGCGTTCGATCTTGAAGACAGTGGCGTCGAGAGGACCGTCCGCGCGGCGTTCGCGGGACGGTAGCAGCTCGTAAACCCCAGCGATGAGGTCGCGAACGCCAGCTCCGGTAACTGCTGAACCGAAGAAGACCGGATACGCCGAGGCGGAGGCGACCTGACGTACCAACGCTTTTCGGTAGTCCGTTGAGGACGCTGTACCGGCCACATAGGACTCCAGGAAGGCGTCGTCTCCGGCCAGTGCGTCGGCTAGGCGTTCGTCGAAGGGAAGTGGCGTCGGGCGAGCGTCCGCGGTGCCGATCCCGGTGACTGTGCTCATCGCGACACATTGCGGGGAAAGCTTGGTGCGCAAGGATTCCAGCAATGAGGCTTCGCGAGCACCGGTGCGGTCGATCTTGTTCACGAACACGAGCACTGGAATGCCGAGCCGGACGAGCGTGCGCATCAACACGCGGGTCTGGGCTTGCACCCCTTCCACTGCGGACACCACGAGCACCGCGCCGTCGAGCACGCCGACGGCGCGTTCGACCTCCGCGATGAAATCCGGGTGGCCGGGGGTGTCCACGAGGCTGAGCCGGTGGCCGGGCGTGCTGACCGCCACGACGGCGGACTTGATGGTGATGCCGCGCCGGCGTTCGAGTTCGAGCGAATCGGTCTGGGTGTCGCCGTCGTCGACTCGGCCGGCGTGGTCGATCACGCCGGTCTCGAACAGCAGACGTTCGGTGAGGCTGGTTTTACCTGCGTCGATGTGCGCCAGGATGCCGATGGTCAGTGCTTTCATGCGTGCGGAGATCCTCAGATGCGGGGGACAGGCCGAACTGGGGTCGATCGGACTGTCGGCGCATCGGGGCTCCTCGCAGGTAGAGAACACGGCCGCGAGCAGCACACACCCGCGGTTATCGGCACGGTAGCGCCGCACCGGCCGCGGTGTACAGCGAGTTTTCGGTGCCTGTCGGTTTCCTGTCGATCACTCGCTGACATCCCCGCGGCGGTGTTCGGTGCCCTACCGTGGGCCGGGTCAGTTGAATTTTCACCTATCGGGAGCTGTCTCCATGTTGACTCGAGTCAAGGACGTCGCGCTGCTGCTCGGCCGGATCGGCATCGCGGTGGTGTTCTTCGCCCACGGCCTGCAGAAATGGGACAGCGGCGTCGGGGCGACCGCTGACATGTTCAGCCAGATCGGCATCCCGCTGCCGAGCGTCGCCGCGTTCCTCGTGATCGTGCTCGAACTGCTCGGTTCGATCGCGTTCGTCGTGGGCTTCCTGCTGCCGGTGGTCGCCATCGGCTACGCGATCAACATGGCCGGCGCGCTGATCTCGGTGCACGCGGCGCACGGCCTCACCGGCGAAGGCGGCTACGAACTGGTGCTGGTGCTCGGCCTCACCGCGCTGGCGCTGGGCTTCAACGGCGGGCGGCTGTCGCTGGACCACGTGCTGTTCCGGCGTCGCCGCGAGGGTTCGGCCGAGCTGCAGACGGCCTGATCTTCGCAGTGAGTGCTGACAACGAGGTCAGCACTCACGTGGTCAGGTCGGCAGTGGTGCGCTCGGCCTCGCGGCGGGCGGAGAGCTTCGCCGGGTCGGCGTTCGTCACCTGGACCAGGTGCGCGCTGGCGGCGAGCGGGACGAGCAGACCGTCCAGTACGCCGTCCGGCACCGTCCAGTCCATCGTGGACAACACCCGGTCGGCCGCGGTCAGGCCAAGTTTTGCCGCCCGGGCAGTGGCTTCCGCCCACACTTCGTCCACAGTGGAGGAACCGAGCGCCGGGGTGTCCCCAGGCGTCGGCTGCATCGGGACGAACTGGTCGCCGGACATCCGGGCCTCGGCGAGGTAGTCGAGCGCTCCACCGGACGGTGGCGTCGAGAGACCGCGGCCCATCGGGTCGAGCGACACCACCGCGACGGCCGGGGCGTCGACCTCCTCGTCCGGGCTGGTGAACACCACCCGCGCGCCGTCCGGCTCCGCGACCACGCGGGCCCCGCACCACCACGCGCCGAGCAGCACGCCCGCTGTCTGCCAGTGCGCGGGCAACCGCACCGCGACGGAGTCGCCTGGCTCCACGTCGAACTCGTCGACCAGCCAGTTCGCCGTTTTCGCGGCCCAGTTCTGCATCGTCGCCACGGACAGCTCGACCCGGCTGCCGAGCCGGTCGTCGTAGTGCGTGATCAGCGGTTTCGCCGGCGAGGCCAGGAGCGGACGCAGCAGCTGCTCGGTGAGGCTCATGCTCCCCAGGCTAGTCGCGGCGTCAGTCGACGCAGGGCACGCCCGGGATTCCGGAATCCAGGCCCTGCAGCGCTCCTGCCGCCGCGCCGCCCCCGGTGCCTCCGGGGCTCCCGCGTCCGGCCAGTCCCGCCACGAACTTCTGTACCGCGGCCGGGTCGACCTCCACGATGCTCTGCCCGTCCTCGCTGCGGCCGTTCGTGGTGATCACCGGGATCGTCGCGAAGGTCAGGTCGCCGGACGCGACGCCCTTGACCTGCTGGGCGAATTCGAGCACGTCGAGGCTGTCGTCGAGGACGAACGACCGGTGCACCGCGTCCATCAAGCTGTTCAGCGTGCTCGGATTGGTGAGGGTGCCCGCGGACAGCACCTTGCGCATCGCCGAGGACAGGAACGCCTGCTGCCGCTTGATCCGGTCGAGGTCGCCGTTCGGCAGGTTCTTGCGCTGGCGCACGAAGGACAGCGCTTCGCCGCCGCTCACCGTCTGCACGCCGCGGCGGAAGTTCGCCCCGGAGTCCTTGTCCGACGTCGCGTGGTTGAGGCACACCGGCACGCCGCCGACCGCCTCGGTGATCAGGTAGAACCCGAGCAGGTTGACCTCGGCGTAGTGGTCGATCCGCGCTTGGGTGAGGTCCTGCACGGTCTGGACCAGCGCCCGTCGCCCGGCGGCGTCCGAATCGCGCGCGATCTTCGCCTGGTCGTGCTCGCCCTGCGCGCGTTCCTCCTGCTCGGCGTGTGCCTTGGCGACGCCGTACGCGGAGTTGATCTTCGCTCTGCCACGGCCCGGCACGTCGACCCAGCTGTCGCGCGGGATCGAGACCGCGGACGCCTTGCCGCCGTTCTTCGGGATCCGCAGCAGGATGATGGTGTCGGTGTTGATCCCGGCCTTGTCCTCGGTGCGCAACGACTTCAGCATGCTCAGCGGGAGCGGGTTGCCCTGTTGGTCAGTGCGCGCGTCACTGCCGACGAGCAGGATGTCGGTGCCGCCGTCGTCGGCGGGCGGGGCCGGGGGCTCGCCCGCGCGCGGCGTGAGAACGTCGGCGGTCGCGACGTTGTCCTGCAGTTTGTCCTTGGTGACGTACGCGTAGCCCGTGCCGCTCAGTGCGAGCAGGGAGACCAGGCCGATCGCGACGCGGCGGGTGATCCGGGTGGCCCGGCCAGAGCGGCGCTGCGATTCCTCCGGCGGTGCTGGGTGAGAGGGCTGGGGGAGGTCGACGCGTGGGTGCGGCGAGGGCTTCCACTCGGAAGAGTCTTCGTCGGCGCTGGCGTCGCCCTCGGTAACCGGCTCGGCTTCGTCGGTGGCGGTGTCCTCGGCCGGTTCGTCGGCGACCGGTTCCGCGGCAGCGTGCTTCGGCCCCGTGGTTCCGTTGGATTCCCGGTCCGAGGCGTCAGAAACCGCCGGACTGTCGGCGGAATCCGCCGTCCGGTCCGGTTTGTCCTGGTTTTCGCTCACCCCGGCTACCTCCCCGCTCACCAGCGTACGGCCTGCGGCGCGCCGACACGCTGGGTACTCGACTCTAGTTGACGCAGGGAACATCGCCCGCCGTGATCAGCGGTGCGGGTGAGTTCGAGGAGCTGGCCGTAGGCGGCCCGGACGGGGAAGACGCGGGCGGTGCCGCGGGAGGTGCCGAGGACGTGGTGGACGACGCGCTGGCGGCGTTCCGGGCGTCCTTGCCGAGGATCACCCGGACGTGCCCGGCGGCGACATCGGCGTCCGGCTCGGCCTGCGCGCTGTTGCCGAGCGCCTGGCGGACCAGATCGGCGGCGGCCTCGTCCGACGGGTGGTAGCGCAGCACGGTCGTCGCGCGGTTGGACAGTTTCGTGCTCGTGCCGAGCTGGAAACCCTTGCCCTGCAACAGACTCCGCAGCTGGTCGGCGGCACCCGAGCCGGAGCCGTCGAACAGTTCGACGGTGATCTGCCCGGCCCCGGGCAGCGGCGCGTCGCTGGGGGGCGGCGTACTGCCGTCGGAGGTCAGCCGGTCGATCTCGGCGTGGACCTTCACCGGGTCGACCCGCAGCACGTCAGCACCGCCCATGACCGCGTTGCCCTCGGTGGGGATGGTGTGGAATTCGACGTTTCCGCCGGTCAGCCCGCGCATCTGCTCCACGAACTCGGCCAGGTCCCAGCCCGCGGACAGCACCACGGACTTCTTCACCGCCTCGATGAGCTGCGCGATCCGCACCGGGTTGGCCAGCACCTCGGACGACAGCACCTTGCTCGCCAGCCCGGACAGGAACGCCTGCTGCCGCCCGATCCGGTCGAGGTCGCCGTTCTGCAGGCCGTAGCGCTGCCGGACGAACGCGAGCGCCTGCACGCCCTCGATGGTCTGCTTCCCGGCGGGCAGGTCGACGCCCGACTTCTTTTCCTTCACCGGGTTCTTGAGGCACACCTGCACACCGCCGATGGCCTTCGTGACCTCGTAGAAGCTGGCCAGGTTGACCTCGGCGTAGCGGTCGATCATGCCTGGTTTGCCGATGAACTTCTCGAGCGTCGCGACGAGGTTCTTGCGCCCGGCGAGCTTGGCCTTCTCGTCGACGTCCTTGAGGTCGGCGTTGCCCTTGGCCTGCAGCGACTTGGCGGTGTCGTTGTAGGCGTAGACGTACGCGCTGTTCAGCTTGTGCTTGCCGAAGCCGCCGGTGATTTCGACGTAGGAGTCACGGGGGAAGGAGATGGCGATCGCGCGCTCCCCGTTCTGCGGGATGTGCACGAGGATCATCGTGTCGGTCTGCTTCTCGCCGTCGGATTCGCCGGCGTGCAGCATGTCGAGCACCTCGCGGGGCAGCGGGTTGCCCTGCGCGTCGGTGCGGCTGTCCTGTCCGACCAGGAGGATGTCGACGGCCCCGTCGAGCGGTTTCGCGTGCGGCTGCTGTTCGCCGAAGATCGCCGTGGTGGAGAAGCCGGACTGCGGGTCGCCGATGAACTGCCAGCCGTACCAGGTCAGCGCCAGCACGATCACGGACACGACGGACAGCAGGATCTTCCCGCTTCGCCGCAGCACGACGACCACGCCGCGACCGCGGTGCACCGGCAGCGGCGTCCCCGGCCATTCGGCCACTGTTCCTCCCCAGGATGCCCGCGCGTTTCGCGCTTTACGGAACTCTACCGACTCTGGCGTTAGCCACCCGTAGGCTGGTGGCGAGATTGCCCGGTCGGGCGGAAGGGTGGATGAGGATGCGGGTCCTGGTCACGGGCGGTGCCGGGTTCATCGGTTCGCACTATGTTCGGCAGGCGTTGTCGGGGGCGTATCCGACGCTGGCCGACGCCGAGGTCGTGGTGCTCGACAAGCTCACCTACGCGGGCAACGAGGCGAACCTGGCCCCGGTCGCCGACAGCCCGCGGCTGCGCTTCGTGCGCGGCGACATCTGCGACACCGAGCAGGTCACCGAGCTGATGCGCGGTATCGACCTGGTCGTCCACTTCGCCGCGGAGTCCCATGTGGACCGCTCGATCCTCGGTTCGGCGGACTTCGTGCTCACCAACGTGCTCGGCACGCAGACGTTGCTGCAGGCCGCACTGGAGGCGCAGGTCGGGAAGTTCGTGCACGTCTCGACGGACGAGGTGTACGGGTCCATCCAGGACGGTTCGTGGTCGGAAGACCACGTACTGGAGCCGAATTCGCCGTACTCGGCCTCGAAGGCTTCGTCGGATTTGATCGCGCGCTCGTACTTCCGCACGCACGGCTTGCCGGTGTGCGTCACGCGGTGCTCGAACAACTACGGCCCGTACCAGTTCCCGGAAAAGGTCATCCCGCTTTTCGCGACGAACCTGCTGGACGGCAAGAAGGTCCCGCTGTACGGCGATGGCCTGAACATCCGGGACTGGCTGCACGTGGACGACCACTGCCACGGAATCCAGCTGGTCGCCGACGGCGGCCGCCCCGGCGAGATCTACAACATCGGCGGCGGCACCGAGCTGACCAACCGGGAACTGACCGAACGCCTCCTCGCGGCGGCCGGCGTCGGCTGGGAAATGGTCGAACCCGTGGCCGACCGCAAGGGCCACGACCGGCGGTACTCGGTCGACATCGCGAAGATCAGCGGTGAACTCGGTTACGCTCCGCGGGTGTCGTTCGAGGACGGTTTGGCGGAGACAGTGCGCTGGTACGCCGACAACCGGTCGTGGTGGGAGCCGCTGAAGGCCCGCGCCGCTCTCGGCACGTCCTGAAAACCCTTGTCGTAGTAGGAGGTGCGCCGGTGCGGCTGGCAGTGCTCGTGCCCGGCGGTTCTGGTCAGCTCGGCCGGGACCTGGTGAATTCCGCGGGCCCGGAGACGGAGGTGCTCGCGCCTTCGTCGGCGGAGCTGGATGTCACGGCTACTGGTCAGGTGATCAGTGCGGTCGGGGAGCTGGCTGAGCGGGCTGCCGCTGCTGGTGCGATGCCGGTGGTGATCAACGCCGCGGCGTACACGGCGGTTGATGCCGCGGAGACTGACGAAGCTCGGGCTTTCGCGGTCAATGTGGACGGACCGCGGGTCCTGGCTGCGGCTTGTACTTCGCGGCGGATCCCGTTGATTCATATCTCTACGGATTATGTTTTTCCCGGGGACGGGGATCGTCCGTATGAGGTGGACGACGCTCTCGGGCCGAAGAACGCGTATGGGCGGACTAAGGCTGCTGGCGAGGACGCGGTTCTGGGGTCTGGGGCGTCGGCTTGGGTGGTGCGGACCAGCTGGGTTTATGGGAAGACTGGGGCGAACTTCGTCGAGACGATCCGGCGGCTGGAGTCGGAACGGGATCAGTTGTCTGTAGTGGACGACCAGGTAGGTGCACCTACCTGGTCGGCCGATCTGGCCCGAGGCATATGGGAGCTGGCCGAGGCTGTTGCCTCCGGCCGGGGCCCTGCGGGGAAGGTCCTGCACTGCACCGGCGGCGGCGAGACTTCCTGGTACGGATTCGCCCGGGCGATCTTTGAAGAGATCGGCGCTGACCCCACGAGGGTCAAACCCTGCACCACCGAGGAATTCCCCCGCCCGGCGGCCCGGCCCGCTTATTCTTTGCTCTCCAACGCCTCGTGGCGAGACGCAGGACTGACTCCCCTGAGGGATTGGCGTGCGGCTTTAAACTCGTACATCCACGCCTAAAACCAGAGAAAGCGCCAGCCCCCTCCCTGCACCCCGATACGAAGCCAAAACGCAGTCTGGGCCATCTTGTCAAGGTACTCTTTCCAGCCTTGACAAGATGGGCCAGACTGTAGTCACAATTCCGGCTTCGGGGTGCCTTTCTCCGTGGTCTTTCCCCGGCTACGCCGAGTTTCCCCGGCTACGCCGGGGTTTTGCTGAGGTGGCCCCACCCCGATTATTTCATTGTCACTACGGTCTGAGGTGGTTTGTCAAGGCGGGAAAGAGTACCTTGACAAACCACCTCAGACCGCGTGCTCGGCGGGGATCGGGGTTGCGGAGAGGGGCTGGGTGGTTGCCCGGTTTATGTTTATAGGCGGCGGTTCTTATGCCGATTTACGCTTCAGTCGCCTGGCGATATGCATCTAGCGTGCGTAGTGCGGTGTTGTGCCAGGTGAAGCTGGCCGCGTGGGTTCGGCGGGCTGTAGAGGTGGCTAGGCCGTGGGGGTCAGTGACGGCTTGGCGTAGGGCTTCTGCCAGGCCGTCTACGTCGTCATAGGGAACCAGCGTCGCGCAGTCGCCTGCTACCTCGCGCAGTGCTGGGATATCCGTGCAGACGACTGGAACATCCGAAGCCATCGCTTCCAGCACCGGCAGGCCGAAGCCTTCATCCCGCGACGGCAGGACGAGCGCAGCGGCACCAGCCACCACTGTCCGAAGGTCTACATCGGACAGATAGCCGGTCTGCCCGGACCGCGGCAGCCGAGGAAACGGTCCAGGGCCAGCGAATACCAACGGCGGCAGGTCCGGCGCGGCGGCATGCGCCGCAGCCAGCCAATCCAATCCCTTACGAGGCCCAGCCGCCCCTGCGAACAACAGATACTTCTCCGGCAACCGCAGCTTCGCCCGTACCCCGTCATCCGGCGGCCGGGCGGTGAACCAAGCCGGGTTCACCCCGAGCGGAGTGGCGATGATCTTGGAGCGATCAACATCCAGCTTCTCCGCAACAGAATCTGCCACAGCCTCAGTCGGCGTACAAACGACATTCGCCCGATGCGCTCCCCGCCGGACCAACTCCGGCAGGGTCCGGTCCGAGTGCGCCAACTCTTGGGGAGCGTCGATAAAAGCCAAGTCGTGAATAGTCAAAACCGCAGCCGCCCGGAGACGGCCGGGAAGGACGAAGTTCGTCCCATGCACCACATCCGTCGGTCCGGCGAACAGCTCCACCGGAGGCAACTGGGTACGCAGCCAGGTAGCCCGCAAAAGCCGCGCGGACACCGGCATCCCCCGAGCCTGCACCCCATGCGGCAGCACATGCCGCAACTTCCGCCAGCCCCGCAAGGTAAACGCGACCGCGCGAAGGTCCACTTCGGACATCGAAGCCAGTTCTTCGCTCAACGCGGCCGTGTACCGGCCAATCCCGGTCCGGGAGCCAAGCAGGGGAGTGCCGTCTAGCAGGACGCGCAGCGGACGATCAGCCACGGCGCAACCGCTCCCGCGCCACCTTCGTGACCCGTCCCGCTGCTCGCTTCGCCAGCTCGCCCGGCCCGCCGGCGGCGAGGTATTCTCGCACCAGGGCCAAATCCCGCCGTACCATCGCGGTGCCGCGCACGGGATCGCTGACGGTCAGGTCCGCGCCGCCGGGCAGCCGGTCCGCGGCCGGTCGTGGGTTCCGGCAGAACTCCACCAGCGGTTTCAGCGCCTCCGGCCACGCGTACCGCTGCGCGACCACCCGGATCCGCTCGACGCAAGCGTCGGCGAATTCGCGGTCGTACAAGGACTTCTCCAGCGCGTCGGCCAAGGCTTCGACATCCTCGGCGGGTACGACGACGCCGAGGTTTTCCGCGCGGACCAGGTCGGCGAACGCGTCACCGTCGGTCGTCACGATCGGCAGGCCAGCCCACAGGTAGTCGAGCACCCGGGTCCGGAAAGCGAAGGTCGTCTCGACGTGTTCGTAATGCGTGGTGACACCGCAATCGGCGTCGAGCAGCCAGTTCTGCCGGTCCGAATACGGGACCCACTGCTCGTTGAAGAAGACGTTCTTGTCCGTGAGGCCCAGCGAATCCGCGAGCCGCACGGTCCGGGCGCCGATGTCCATCTCGGCGACCTCGGGGTTCGGGTGCTTCATGCCGAGGAACACGAGACGGGCGTCGTCGTGGCGGTGGCGCAGCACGTCGAAGGCGCGGATCAGGGTCAGCGGGTCGAACCAGCTGTAGACGCCGCCCGCCCACAGGACGACCCGGTCGGATTCGCCGATGCCCAAAGCGGAACGCAGGCCCGGGCCGGTGCGCGTCGGGGCTTGCGGGGAGAGGCCGAACGGGACGACGGCGAGCAGCGACTGGGTGGTCGGGTCGGCGTCGTAAAGCCGCGGGGACAACCGGCCGAGCGCGGCGAGGTGGCCCAGCCAGAAGTGCCGCTGGCGTTCGGAGGCGCAGAGGAAGAAGTCGGCCCGTTCGAGCTGGGCGTCCAGAACCCTGGTGACGCCGGCGAGGTCGAGCGCGCGCTGGTCGTCGGGGGCGTCCTTGCCCTGTTCCAGCAGCTCCAGGTGCATCGGGTCGTACACGTCGGCGACGACGATCTTGTGCTCGTGCTGCTTCTTCAGCGACGGCGCCAGCTCCAGCACGTGCCCCTGCAGGATCACGACGTCCGCCCATTCGATCGGGCCGTCGAGGTCGCGGTGCTTGCCCGAGCTGATCTGGAAGGCCGCGGGCGGAGGCGAGACGTGCGGGTTGGTGGTGATCAGGTGCACGTCGTGCTCGGCCGACAGCGTCGAGGCGATGTTCCACGCCCGGATCGCCGGACCGGCCATCCGCTCGGTGATCGAATCGCCAGTGAGCACAAGGATCTTGCGACGCTGGCCGAACACGTCCTTGATGCCGAACGCTTCGACGAGGATTTCGTGCGCCCGCAGATAGTCCGGCAGCGGGTACGCGGGCTCAAGTGCCTTGCGCAGCAAGGGAAGCAGGTCGGCGTCGGTGCGCACGCGCGCGGCCTGCTCGATCGCGCGGGACTCCGCCAGCGAAGGCATCATCTCCACGAACCGGTCCACCGCCAGCACTCCGGCGAGCGTGGTGCGCGGGACCGCGACCTCCGAGGTGTCGACCGGGCCGACACCCTTCTCCAAGTCCAGCTGATCCGGATCGATGCCGCCGCGTGCGGTCGCCCGGCGGACGGCCAGCGCGAGTGCCGCGGGCAGCGCGCGGGCCAGCGACTCGTCGGAGAGGTTCTTGTACAGCGCGGCCAGTGCGTTGCGTTCCAGCAGGAAGGTTTCGCGGCCGGTGTCCGGTGCGTCGACGGCGGCCATCGTGCCGTGATGCCGGTGGTAGGTGAGCGATTCCGGCACGTAGCGGACGCGCCAGCCGCGCAGGTTGAGCCGCCAGCCGAGGTCGACGTCCTCGTAGAACATGAAGAAGCGCTCGTCGAAGCCGCCGAGTTCGGCGAACACCGACGCGCGCACGAACAGCGCCGAGCCGGTGCCGAAGAGGACGTCCTTGGCCACGTCGTGCTCGGCCTCGGGCACGTCGGCGAGCGGGCTGCCGGCGTGCCGCTTGTAGCCCATGCCGAACCAGGTCAGACCCGCGTCCACGAAATCGGTGCCGGTGCCGTCCCAGTCGAGGACCTTGCTCGCCACCGCGGCGACGGTCGGCTGCGCGCGCAGTTCGGCGACAGCCGCGGAGACCCACGCCGGGGCGGGGCGCGCGTCGTTGTTGAGGAAGCCGAGGACGGTGCCGTTCGCGTGCTGCGCGCCGAGGTTGCAGCCGCCCGCGAACCCGGTGTTGACCGGCGATTCGATGAGCTGCACGTCCGGCACCGCGGCGCGGATGCGGGCCGCGTCGTCGCCGCCGGAAGCGTTGTCGACGCAGATCAGCTCGACATTCGCGTAATCCAGGTCGGTTCGCAGCGCCCGCAGGCAGGTGATGGTGTCGTCGGCGCCGCGGTAGTTCACCACGATCACCGAGACGAGCGGTTGCGGGTCCCCCACTGCCAAGACGAGCTCCTCCGTCGAATTTGCGCCCAGCTTAAAGGCCAGCCCAGGCATCCCAGATCGCGCCTCGGCCCAGCGCCGAGATCCGGCTCACGCGACCGCGTTCCCGCAGCGTGCGGGGGAGCCGGAGAAAAACCTCCGCCAGCACCCGCAAGCGCAGCGCCGGGTCGAAGTTCGCCGCGTCCGGGCGGCGGCGCAGCGGCAGCAAAGCGGTGATCGCGGCGAAGCGCGCCAGCTCCCGGATTGCGACTTTCGTAGGGGCGCAGCGCACCAGCATGAGCAGGCGGTTGCGTTCGTTCCACCGGTGAAACAACGGTGAGCCGGGGTTCGTGCTGGCCCCGTGCAGGTGCTGGACGCGTGCCTTCGGTGCGGCGGCGACGTGCCATCCGGCCAGCCGCAGCCGCCACGCGGTGTCGGTGTCCTCGTAGTAACAGAAGAAGCTCGCCGGGACCCCGCCGACCGCGCGCACGGCCTCCGTACGCAGCAGCGCGGCACCGCCGCAGAAGCCGAAGACCTCGTCGCTGGGTTCGGTGAGGTCAGCGCCGTGACCGTCGGCGGTCAGCCGGACGCCGGTGGACTGCGTGCTGCCGTCGGGCAGTTCGAGCCGCGACGTGACGGCAGCGGCCAGCGGCTGGCTGTCGAGGGTGTCTTCGAGGTTGGCGAGCCAGTCCGGCTCCGGGGCGGCGTCGTCGTTGAGCCAGGCGACCCGCGGGGTGTCGATGAGGTTCAGCGCGTGCGCCATCGCCCCGGCGTATCCGGTGTTGCGCCGCAGCCGAAGCACCTCCGGACGGCTGGGGTGCGCGGCCAGAATCGTTGCGGTGCCGTCGGTTGAGGCGTTGTCCACCACGAGTGTCCTATGTGGACGGTCCTGGGCGGCGAGCGCGTCGAGGCACGCGGCGAGGTGGTCTGCCCCACGCCAGGTCACCACGACGACGGTGGTGCCGGAGTCCGCGCTGGTCACCTGGGAGAGAATAGCGGCGTGCCCGAACTGGTCGTGATCGCCGAGCAACTGCTCGCGCCCGTTCCGGGTGGCACCGGCCGGTACACCGCCGAACTGCTGCCCGCGCTCGCCCGCACCGCGCCGCCCGGCTGGACCGTGTCCAGCGTGGTCGCGCGGCACGCGGACGTGTCCGCGGCCCGGATCGACGGCGTCGAAGGACCTCGCGTGCTGCCGCTGCCGCCACGGGCGCTGGTCGCGCTGTGGCAACTGGGCCTGCGCTGGTGGCCGGGCGGTGACGCGGTGCACGCGCCGACCCCGTTCGCACCGCCCCGTGCCCCGGCTGGCCGAACACTGACCGTCACCGTGCATGACACAGTGCCGTGGACGCACCCGGAAACCCTGACCGCGCGCGGCGTCAGCTGGCACCGGTCGATGATCGCGCGGGCCGCGCGGCGGTCGTCCGGGCTGATCGTGCCGACTCGCGCGGTCGCCGACGAGCTGGCGGTGCTGCTGGAGGTGGACGTTCCGGTGCGGGTCGTGCCGCACGGGGTGACCGTTCCGGAGGGGGCGGCGAACCTCGACCTGCCGTCGCGCTACGTGCTGGCGGTCGGCACGATCGAACCGCGCAAAGGCATGGACGTGCTGGTCGACGCGGTGGCGCAGCTCGACGGCACGGACGAGGTCGGCGACGTCGGCCTCGTGCTCGCCGGCCAGCCCGGCTGGGGCGGGATCGACCCGGTGCGGCTGGCGACCGACCGCGGCCTGAAATCGGTGCGCGTGCTGGGGAAGGTGACCGACGCGCAACTGGCGACGGCGATGCGCGGCGCGAGCGTGCTGGCGATGCCGAGCCTCGCCGAGGGCTTCGGGCTGCCGCTGCTGGAAGCGATGGCGATCGGGGTGCCGGTGGTGCACACGGACGTCCCGGCGCTGGTCGAGGTGTCCGGCGGGGCGGGGCTGGTGGTGCCGCGGGGCGACCCGGACGCGCTGGCGCGGGCGCTGAAGGAGGTGCTGCTGTCGCCGGACAAGGCGGCGGAGCTGTCGAAGCTCGGGCGCGAGCGGGCGCGGACGTTCACCTGGCGGGCGGCGGCCGAGGCGGTGTGGGCGGCGCATCGGCGGTCGAGCTGACCGCTGGTTGCGGTCGAGCTGGCGGCGGGTCGGCTGGGCTGGGCCGGTGGCGGCTGGGCCGGATCTCGGGCGGCTGGACTGGCGGCCGAAGCGCGGCCGAGCCGGAGGGTGGCGGCCCAGTCAGCAATCGGGCTGACGGGTTCGGACAGCGATCGAACTGACACGGTCGAGTGAACCCAGACGGGTGAGTGCAGGTGGGCGAGGGGTGCCGGGACCGGAGTTGACGGCAGTTTGCCGGTTCCTGACCTGTGCGGTGGGTGATCGCCGTACGCTGCACTCGTGACCGGTGATCCCCGTGTGCTGATCGACGCGACCGCGGTGCCCGCGGATCGGGGTGGGGTCGGTCGTTACGTGGACTCGCTCGTCGGCGCGCTGGACCAGGACGGGGCCCGGCTGACGGTGGTCTGCCAGCCGCGCGACCTGCCGCTCTACAACCAGCTCGCGCCCGGTTCCCGGATCGTCGCCGCGTCGCCCGCGACCTCGACCCGCACGGCTCGGCTGACCTGGGAACAAGCCACCCTTCCCCGGCTCGTGCGCCGCCTTGCCGCCGACGTCGTGCACTCTCCGCACTACACGATGCCGCTCGCCAGCGGGGCCGCTTCGGTGGTCACGCTGCACGATGCGACGTTCTTCACCGACGCTGTCCTGCACTCGTCGGTCAAGGCCCGGTTCTTCCGCGCTTGGACCGCCACGGCGCTGCGCCGGGCGACACTCTGCGTAGTTCCCAGTCACGCGACAGCGGTAGAACTGGCTCGGGTGAGCCCAGTCCGGCGGGCGGAGTTGGAGATCATCCACCACGGCGTCGACAGCGAACGCTTCCATCCGCCCGCCCCGGAGGAGATCGCGGCGGCGCGGAAGGCGATCGGGCTCGGCGCGACGCCGTACATCGCGTTCCTCGGGGCGCTCGAACCGCGGAAAAACGTGCCCGCGCTGATCCGCGGCTACGCCCGCGCGGTCGCCGGGCAGCGGGACGCTCCGGCGCTCGTGCTCGCCGGCCAGCCCGGCTGGGACACCCAGGTGGAGCGTGCGCTGGACGCGGTGCCGCACCGGCTTCGCGTGATCCGCGCGGGTTATCTGCCGTTCGGCACGCTCGCCGGATTCCTCGGCGGCGCGGAACTGGTGGCGTATCCGAGCCTCGGCGAAGGCTTCGGGCTGCCGGTGCTGGAAGCGATGGCCTGCGGTGCCGCGGTGCTGACCACGCGCCGGCTTTCCCTGCCGGAGGTCGGCGGCGACGCGGTGGCGTACTGCGGTGTCGGAGCGGGCGACGTCGCCGCGGCGCTGACGGAACTGCTGGCCGATCCGTCGCGTCGTTCAGTGCTGGCTTCCGCGGCGCAGCGGCGCGCCAAGGAATTCTCGTGGACGACAACGGCGGATCGGCACCGCGAGGCTTACGGAAAAGCCTGGCATCAGCATTTGCGCAATCGTTAACGGAGGCCGTAAAGGGCTTCCGCGTTGGCGTGCGCGATCTTTTCCCGGTCCTCCTGGTTCGGCAATTTCTCCAGGAATTCGGTGATGGCCGCGGCGTGGAGCTGATGGAACGGATAATCGCCGGAGAGCAGGATCCGGTCTGCGGTCGTGTATTCGAGTGCGTTGCGCAGCATTCGGGGGACGAGCATTCCGCTGGTCGCCAGGTGGATGTTTGTGCGGAAATACTCGGAGACGCGCCGTTCGAGATGCGGGGCCGAGTGCGACAGGCTGTCGATGCGGTCGAGTGCGAAGAGGACCACCTCGCCCCAGTGGCCGAGGACGACCTGCAGATCCGGGTGGCGGTCGAATGTTCCGCGCAGGATCAGCCGGATGACCGCGAGCCCGGCCTCGTAGTGCCAGCCGAGACCGTACGTGGCGAGCGCGAGGTCGAGATCCGGGCTGAACCCGCTGTAGGCGGCCTGCCGCACCGGCTCCACCGGGATCTGCGGGTGGACGAACACCGGCCGCCCGAGCGCGGCGGCTGCGCCGAGCAGTTCGTCGTACGCGGGATCGTCGAGGGGGCGATCGCCGCTGCGGCCGTACGACATGATCCCGACGTGCGCCGGATCGTTCGCGGTGCGGTGCAGTTCGGCGACTGCCGCGTCCGGATCGGACATCGGCAGCGTCGTCATGGCCCGGAAGCGCTCGGGGTGCTTCGCGACGGCCTCGCTGACGAGGTCGTTCGCCTCGCGGCTCAGTTCGATGCCTTGCGGGGCCGGGCATCCGTGCGTTCCCGGCGGCGCGATCGAGAGGATCTGGACGTCGATGCCCGCCTCGTCCATCCACGCGACGCGCTGGTCGCCGATGTCGAGCAGCCGCTGCGGGAGGTCGCCCCGGTCGTTCAACGCGATGCTCGGATCGCCGGATCTGGTACGCAGCATCCGGTCGATGCCGGGGGTGGTCCAGTGCTCCTCGACGGCGACGGTTTTCATCGGCCTCCTCGTTTTGAGCTGCTGATTTCGAGGTTACCAGTTTCGGTTAACGCAGTTTGGGCGTTGCGCGGAGGTGGTGTGCGATAGCGACCGCGACTCCGCTCGCCACAAAGAATGCGGTGACCGCCGGATTCATGGATTTAGACAAACTGGGCGCGCTTTCCGGACTTAACGCCCAGAGTGCGAGTACTCCGAGATAAACCGCGGCCAGTCCGGCGGACCACCAGCGCAGAGCGGGCGGCTGAGACCTGCGCAGGCTGGAGACGACGAGCGCGATCAACGGGATCCCGGAAAGCAGCGCGAACTGCCCGAGGACGAGGACGGGGACGGACCAGGCGGTGAGCAGGACGGGCAGCGAGGCGCGGGACGTGGTCATCGGGATTCTCCTTTGCTGGGCGGTGTTCAGTGGTGGCAGTGGGCTTCGGCGGCGGTCTTCAGATCGGCGAGCCAGAGGTCCAGCCCCGGAGCCAGGTACTTGATCGCGGTGGCCGGGTCGGCCTCGATTTGCTGGCCGGTCCAGCTTTCTTCGGTGCGGACGATGACCCCGCCTCGCACCGGGACGAAATTCCAGACGTGCGTTCCCTTGTCGATCCGCAGGCCCTGCCCGATCGCGGGCCCGGACCACCGGACGCACTGGCCGGGCTTGACCTGGTGGACGGTCGACGTGATGACCAGCGTGGTGGGCGGCGTCGAGGGCGTGGCCGGAGCGGGCGTGGTCCAGCGGAACTGCGAACCGGGATGCAGCCGGCCGGGATCGAGGCGCTTCATGCTCGTGACCGGCTTCTGCCAGTACGGCCAGCTTTCGACATTGGTGTGCAGCCGCCACACCGTGCTCAGCGGGGCCTTGATGAAGGTTTCCGCGCGGTGGTGGAGCTGAGCGTTCGGGTCGATGCCTTTGCCCTGGCAAGTCAGGGAGCCGGGGGCGGGGTGCGTGGAGGCGGCTTGGGCGGGCGCGGCACCGAGCAGTCCGGCGGCGATCGGGAGGGTGAGCAAGGCGGCGCGCAGGCTGCGACGGCGAGGCGAGGTGCGCGGCGTGGTGTCCGACATCGGTGAACTCCATTAGTGTTAGTTAGTACCATTAACTCTGGTTAAGACCATATAGGCGCGCGAGGGTGAACGTCAATAGCGGAAGTGAAGGGGCTTAACTACACTGAGCGGAGAGGAACGAAGGGGAACGGCCGATGACCGAACAGGCACCGCGGGAGCGCTACCGCGAGCAGGTGCGCGAGGAGATCAAGCAGTACGCGCGGGAACAGATCGCCGAGGCGGGGCTCCCGGCGTTGTCGCTGACCGCGATCGCCAAGCGGATGAGCATGACCGTGCCCGCGTTGTACCGGTACTACCGCGGCCGGGACGAGCTGATCACCGCGTTGATCCGGGACGCGTTCCGGAGCCTTGCCGACACCGTCCGCGCGGCGGCGGATTCCGGGGCGGACCTGATGGCGCTGGCGCACGTCATCCGGGACTGGGCCAAGGCTGATCCGCAGCGCTACTTCCTCATCTACGGCACGCCGGTGCCCGGCTACCACGCGCCGCCGGACACGACGGCGATCTCCAACGAGGTCATGGAAGTCCTGATCGAGGCGAACGCGGGCAGGGGAGAACCGGAGCCGAAGACGTCCTTCCACGTGCACCTGGAAACCCATCGCGAATGGGTGGACAGCGACACCGTCGGTACCGGTGCGGTGCGGCGCGCGCTGTCCTTCTGGACCCGGCTGCACGGCGTGCTGTCCCTCGAACTGGCCGGCCACTTCGAGGGGATGAAGTTCGACCCCGGCCTGTTGATCGACGACGAACTGGCTGAGCTGAAGGCGTGAGCGAGAGTCACCGCGGGTGATCGGTTCGGTGGGCTGACGTAGCCGTCCGTGAGCAGTGGACAATGGCGCGGTGACTGAGCAGCGCACGTATGGTGACCGCGTCGGCGTCGTGACCGTGACCTACTTCCCCGGCGAAACGCTCGAGAAGTTCCTCGACACGCTCGACAAGGCGACTGACCGCGACGTACACGTCGTCGTCGCCGACAACGCGTCCACCGACGGAGCTCCGGAGAAGGCCGCCGAACGTGAGAACGTGACGCTCGTCAGCATCGGCGAGAACGTCGGCTACGGGACGGCCGCCAACCGCGGCGTCGCGGCGCTCGACGACAGCTTCGGCTGGGTCGTCGTGGTCAACCCGGACCTCGAATGGGAGCCCGGCTCTCTCGACGCGCTGCTTGAGGTCGCCGGGCGCTGGCCGCGCGGGGCCGCGTTCGGGCCGCTGATCCACGACCTCGACGGGACCGTCTACCCGTCCGCGCGGCTGCTGCCGTCGTTCGGGCGCGGGATCGGGCACGCGGTGTTCGGCAAGATCTGGCCGGGCAACCCGTGGACCCGCGAATACCGCCAGGAGAACGCCGCGCCCGCCGAGCGCACGTCCGGCTGGCTGTCCGGCTCCTGCCAGCTCTTCCGGCGCGAGGCGTTCGACTCCGTCGGCGGCTTCGACACCCGCTACTTCATGTACTTCGAGGACGTCGACCTCGGCGACCGGCTCGCGAAGGCCGGCTGGCAGAACGTCTACGCCCCGTCGTCGAGCGTGATGCACATCGGCGGCCACTCGACGTCGCGCGCGTCGGCGAAGATGCTGCGCGCCCACCACGCGAGCGCCTACCGCTACCTCGCCGACCGGCACCAGGGGCTGCTGTGGAAGCCGGTGCTGGCGGCGGTGAAGCTCGGGCTGGCGCTGCGGGTCAAGCTGGAGACCCGCAAGGGCTGAGGTCCGCAAAGGACACCCGGGCAGCCGGCTTGCCTCCGGGACCGTCCGGATGCCCAGCCGCCGCAACACTTTGCGGTCGTAAAGATCGCTCGCGGGAGATGCGATCTCCCGCACGGGAACTCTCCCCAGGCGATCCGGGCGATCCGGGCCCGGGGAGGCCCCGCGAGGATCACAGCCCGTCGAGCCGCCGGGACAGGTTGGACCGTCCGCTGGTCTGCTTGACCGTCGGGACCAGGCCGGTCATTTCCTCCTCGGCCGGTTCCTTCAGCGGGCTCGCCACCGGCTTCGCCTGCGGGCGCGGGACCAGCGGCGTCGTCTTCTGCGGACCGGCCGGATTCGGCACCGTCTGCTGCGGCAAGGTGTTCTGCGGGCCCGGGACCTCGAGCGGACGCGTCGGCGTCGGCTGGGCCAGCGGATGCGGCGACGGCTGGGTTCGCGTGCCGCCTGCCAGCGGATGGTCGTTCTCTTCGATCAGCGACGCCGGCAGCTGCGTCGTGGTGTCGGGGTCCAGCCCGGAGACCACCGAGGCGGAGATCTGCTGGGTGCTGGAGGAATCCATCGGAGACGTCATGTTGTCCGGCGTCACCACGAAGGCGCCGCGGGATCGTGCGCGTGCGAGCAAAGCGTCCGCGCGATCGCGGGGGTCCATTCCCCTCGGCCTCCCGACTGACCCGGGGCCTCTAGGGAAAGGCCCGCCTGTTTCCTGTCTAGGGTAGGCCCTCGGGGCCCGCGCCGCCCACGTTTCCCGCGGCTTGTCGCTCAGCGGTGCGTGATACAAAGGAGATTTCTGTGACGTCCGAGGTCGAGGTCGACGCCGTCGTACTGGTCGGCGGCCAGGGCACGCGGCTGCGCCCGCTCACGCTGTCGGCTCCGAAGCCGATGCTGCCGACGGCGGGAACGCCCTATCTGAGCCACCTGTTCTCCCGCATCCGCGCGGCCGGGATCCGGCACGTGGTGCTCGGCACGTCGTACCGGGCGGAGGTGTTCGAGGAGTACTTCGGCGACGGGTCCGCGCACGGGCTGGAACTCGAGTACGTGGTGGAGGAGGAGCCGCTCGACACCGGCGGCGCCATCCGCAACGTCTACGACCGGCTGCGCGCCGACCACGCGATCGTCTTCAACGGCGACATCCTCTCCGGTGCCGACCTGAACGCCCAGCTGCGCACCCACCTCGACTCCGGCGCGGACGTCACGCTCCACCTCCAGCGCGTCCCCGACCCGAGCCGGTTCGGGTCGGTGCCGACTGATGCGGACGGTCGCGTCACCGCCTTCCTGGAGAAGACGCCGAACCCGCCGACGGACCAGATCAACGCCGGTTGTTACGTCTTCCGCCGTCCGGTGATCGAAACCATTCCGTCCGGGCGACGGGTGTCGGTCGAACGCGAGACGTTCCCTGGGCTTCTCGAAAACGGTGCGCATCTGCACGGATTTGTCGACTCTTCATACTGGCTCGACGTCGGCACCCCGGAAGCGTTTGTCCGCGGCAGCGCCGATCTGGTCCGCGGCATCGCGCCTACCTCCGCGCTGACTGGGCCGACCGGCGACTTTCTCGCCCTGGAAGCGGCGTCCATCTTCGCCGGGGCGAAGCTCACCGACGGTACGACGATCGGTGCCCGTGCCGTGGTCGGGAAGGGCGCGACAGTGTCCGGCTCGGTGGTGTTCGACGACGCGGTGATCGGCCCGGACGCCATTGTGGAGAATTCGGTGCTCGGCCGCGGAGCGCAGGTCGGCGAGGGCGCGGTGCTGCGCGGCGTGGTGCTCGGCGACGGTGCGTCGGTGGGCGCCGGCTGCGAATTGCTCGACGGGGTCCGGATCTGGCCCGGCGTTACGGTGCCCGACGGCGGCATCCGGTTTTCGAGCGACGCGTGATGGAGTGGCGTCCGGGGTTTCCGGTGGATCTGGCACAGGTGCTGGGTCCGCTGAGCCGTGGGCGCGGATCGCTGAACTTCCGGCATGACCGCGGCGTCTGGTGGCTGGCCGCGAACACGCCCGGCGGCAAGGGAACGCTGGCGCTGCTGCACCGGCCGGACGGCGTCGTCGAGGCCGAGGCTTGGGGCGACGGCGCGGATTTCCTGCTGGAGGGCGTACCCGCGCTGCTCGGCGCGGACGACGACGACACCGGCTTCGTCGCGCACCACGACGTGATCGCCGAAGCCCGCCGGAACGCGCCGGGACTGCGGCTCGGCTCGACCGGGCGGGTGTGGGACGCGCTGGTGCTGGCGATCCTGGAGCAGAAGGTGAGCGGCAAGGAAGCGATCCGGTCGTGGGCGGAGCTGTGCCGGTGGTTCGGCACGCGCGCGCCCGGGCCGGGGCCGGGCTTCCTGCGGGTGCCGCCGGATCCGGTCGCCATTCGGTCCATTGTGGACTGGAACTGGCACAAGATCGGAGTGGACGTCAAGCGCCGGACTGCGTTGATCGAGGCGGCCCGGGTGGCTCCGCGGCTGGAGGAAGCGGTGCGGCTGCGCGGGACCGAGGGGCGCGCGTGGCTGCGGAAGGTGCGGGGCATCGGCGTGTGGACGGCGGCGGAGATCGCCCAGCGCGCGTGGGGCGACCCGGACGCGGTCAGTTTCGGCGACTACAACATCCCGGCGGTGGTCGGGCACACGCTGCTCGGGCGGAAGATCGACGACGAGGAGATGGCGCGGGTGCTGGAGCCGTACGCGCCGCAGCGGCAGCGGGCGATCCGGTACCTGGGGGCGGCTGGGGCTCGGCGGCCGAGGTTCGGGCCGCGGATCGAGTTGCGGGATTACCGGGCGATGTGAGTCAGCGCGGCGGGTACGGATTCTGCGGGCTCTGACCCTGCGGCGGGACCCCGGGCTGAGGCGGGACCCCGGGCTGAGGCGGGTACTGGGCACCGGGCGGTTGCGGGGCGTTCGGATACTGCGGGCCGGCCGGCGGGTAGCCCGGCTGGCCGGGGTAGCCCTGCGGCCCCGGGTTCGGCGGGTAGCCAGGGTAGTTCTGGCCGGGCGGCGGGAAGCCCTGCTGCGGCGGGAAGTAGCCCGGCGGCGGGTTGTTCCGTTTGCGTTTGTTCGAAGCCTGCACCGCCACCACGATCGCGACCACCAGGCCGGCCAGCAACAGCAGAACGATGAGATGCCACGGCTGGACAGCCACGGTGAAGACCCTCCCCTGGTCGAAGTTGTGACGCGGGCCGGGAAAGCGGCTCAGCCCTGCGGGTTCTGCGGCGGGTACTGCTGGCCGGGCTGCGGCGGATACTGCTGCTGACCAGGCTGCTGCGGATATTGCTGCTGCGGGTGCTGCCCCTGCTGCGGATACGGGCCCTGCGGCGGGAACTGCTGCGGCGGGTACTGGCCCTGCTGCGGCTGATCGTACGGAGCGCCCGGCCCGGCCTGCGGAGGCTGCTTGGGCCGCCCCACCGTGAATTTCAAGACCAGGACTACCACCAGCAGCAGGACCAGCGCGCCCGGCAGGATGTAGTTCAGCATGGGTTTCCCATCAGATCGGGCACGGGTTCAGGCCATCGATGCTAATTCCTCGCCGCGGTCAGCGCAGGGCAGCCGCGGCGATCGCTACGCCTTGTTCGGCCGACAAGCCCAAGCCTCGGATGATCTCGGCGTACGAGGCCGCGGCGGCTTGGGCGCGCGAGAGGGTTTCGTCGCCGGTCGCGCTGACGAAAGTGCCTGCTCTGCCTCGGGTTTCCAGCAGGCCGGCTTCCTCTAGTTCGCGGTACGCACGCGCCACGGTGTTCGGCGCGATGCCCAGTTCCGCGGCCAGTCCGCGCACTGTCGGGAGTTTCGTGCCGACCGCGAGGGTGCCGTCGTTGATCTGGTTGGCCAGCGACGTCCGGACCTGTTCGAAAGGCGGGACGGACGAAGCCGGGTCGTAGGTGATGCTCATCGTTGCCGCCGTTTCCGTCGGATGCTGACCACAATGCCCAGCACCAGCAGCGCGAACGCCACCGCGAAGCCGATCAGCACCACCCATCCGCTGATGTACGCGCCCGTGTCGCCGGGGTGCAGGTGCGGTCGCGCCAGGTCCATCTGCCCAGGTTAACGGGCGGCCGCGAGCAGTTCGGCCAGATCTTCCGAACCC
Organism: Amycolatopsis sp. NPDC054798; assembly: GCF_053611505.1. Lineage (NCBI taxonomy): Bacteria > Bacillati > Actinomycetota > Actinomycetes > Pseudonocardiales > Pseudonocardiaceae > Amycolatopsis > Amycolatopsis sp. NPDC054798. The sequence goes on from NZ_JBSHAM010000030.1 coordinate 83,158, forward strand.
GCGGGCAGCGCGTCCACTGGCCACCATCGCAGGTCGTCGGATTCGTCGCTGCGCACGGGTTCCGCGCCGGGTGGTGCGTGCACCACGTACCGGACGTCGAAATGCCGCGTGGGGACGCCGAGCGAGCAAGTAATCGGGTGGACGTCCAGGTGCACCGGGGTTTCGCCGATCACCAGGCCGCTCATGCCGGATTCCTCGGTCGCCTCGCGCAGGGCGGCTTCGGACAGCGACGCGTCGGACGGTTCGCAATGCCCGCCGAGTTGCAGCCAGCGGCCGACGCGCGGGTGCAGGGTCAGCAGGACCTGCGTGCCGGTCGAGTCGAGGAGTACCGCGGACGCGGTCAGGTGCCCGGCCTCGCAGGAGCGCTGGCAAGTGTCCGAACGCGACGCCAGGAAGCCGAGAAACGCTTGCCGCAGCGACTCTTGCGCCGGGGTCGCGGGCTTCCAGCCGGTCAGTTCGGCGACGGCGGATTCGTGCAGGGTCATCGTTCGATCAGCCAATCGCCGGTGGAAAGCGGTCCGCGCGGGGGAGCGGGTTCGGCCGGGTGCCCGACGGCCACCGCGCCGAGCGGCTGCCATCGGTCATCCAAGTCCAAAGTGGACCGGACCAGGTCGGCGGCGAAAATGGTCGAGCCGATCCAGCACGAGCCGAGGTCTTCGGCGGCCAGTGCGACCAGCAGGCCCTGCACGGCAGCGCCGGCGGCGACGGTGAACATGGTGCGCTCGTGCCGGTTTCGCCGGTCGTCGCGGTAGGCGTGCGCGCCTTCGGGCAGCAGGAACGGGATTACCAGTTCCGGCGCGCGATAGAGAATGTCGCCGCGGGACAGGCGTTTCGCGATCTGTTCGGGAGTGAAACCGTCGCTGGTCAGGTCGGCTTCCCAGGACGCGCGCATCGCGTCGAGGAGTTTGCGGCGCAGGCCTTCGTCGCGCAGCCAGATGAACCGCACGGGGTGCGTGTGGTGCGGCGCGGGCGCGGTGAGCGCGGACGCGACGGCGCGGCGCATCGCGTCGGGATCCACCGGTTCGTCGCTGAATTGCCGGACGGAACGCCGGTGCGGCACGGCTTCCCGGCGGCCCTGCGCGATGGATTCGTTGGTGCCCAAGCGAAAGAGATCGGTGTCGACCGGGCGGATCAGGTTCCGCGCGGTGGACCCGTCATCGTGGATCTGCAGGCCGCGCACGACCGCTACCGGCAACCCGCCGAGCTTGCCCTTCACCAGATCCGCGGCGGCGGCGATCTCGTCCGCGACCGCGATTTCCGTAACGGCCAGCTCGTTGCCCTGCGAATCGACCTGCCCGGCGTACCCGTGCAGCACGCGCAGGCCGGACGCGCCGATCGCGGCGTCCGTCTGGCCGACTCGCCAGGCCCGGCCCATGGTGTCGGTGACGACCACGGCGACCTCGACGCCCAGCCGTTCCCGCAAACCGTTGCGCAGAGCCAAAGCGGACGCGTCCGGGTCCGCGGGCAGCAGAGCCACCTCGTCGCCGCGCACGTTCGACGCGTCGATCCCGGCCGCCGCCTGCACGATGCCCAGGTTGTTCTCGGTGATCAGCGTGCGCGCGATCCGGGCGACCACCCGCACCGATTCTTCCTCGATCAGCTTGCGCCGGGCCGCGTCGCGCGCTTCGGGGTCGCTCGGCACACGCACGAGCCTGCCCTCGATCTTCGAGAACGCCTTGCTGGTCACCACGACCACGTCGCCGGAACGCAGCCACGGCGCCGCGGTCACGATCGCACCGGTCAGGTCGTCGCCGGGACGGAACTCCGGCAAACCCGGAACAGGCAGGATCTCGATCTTCTGGGAAGCGTGATCAGCCAAGGGAAACTCCAGCCACGTCGAGCGCCGCGCGGACCATGTCCGCCGTCGCGTCCACATCGGACATCAGCAGCGGCACCGCGCGCACGTCCACGCCGGGCACCGTGACCTCGTGATCCTCCGGAGCGACGAGCCAGCCGTCGAGCACTCCGCCTTCCGAACGCGCACCGTAGTGGCGGCCGACCGCCTCCGCCGAGGTTTCCACGCCGATCGCGGTGAGGCACGCGTCGGCCATGCCGCGCAACGCTTTCCCGCCGATGATCGGCGACACCCCGACGACCTTCGCGGGCGACTTCCGCAGCGCGTCGCGCACCCCGGGCACCCCGAGCGTCGTGCCGACCGACACGACCGGGTTCGACGGCGCGAACAGCACGACGTCCGCCTCGGCCAGCGCCGCCAGCACGCCGGGTCCGGGCTTGGCCTCGTCGTTGCCGACCGCGACGATCGAATGCGCGGGCACGCCGGCCCGGTAGCGCACCCACCACTCCTGGAAGTGCACGGCCTTCTGCTGCTCCGGCTGGTCCGGATCGTCGATCACGACGTGCGTTTCGACCCGGTCGTCAGACATCGGCAGCAACCGCACGCCGGGCTGCCAGCGGTCGCACAGCGCCTCGGTGACCTGGGACAGCGGATAGCCCGCGCGCAGCATCCGCGACCGGATCAGGTGCGTCGCGATGTCCTTGTCGCCGAGCCCGAACCAGGTCGGCTCCGCGCCGTAGGCGGCGAGTTCCTCCTTGACCGTCCAGGTCTCGCCGGCGTGGCCCCAGCCGCGTTCGGAGTCGATGCCTCCGCCGAGGGTGTACATGCAGGTGTCGAGATCCGGGCAGATGCGCAGGCCGTGCATCCACACGTCGTCGCCGGTGTTGACCAGGGCGGTGATCTCGTGCGGCGATTCGCCCGCGCCGATCGCGGGAAGTCCGAGTGCGGTTTTGACCCCGAGCAGGAAGCGGGCTCCGCCCACCCCGCCAACCAGTACGACGATCTTCACGACTGGCGATCCTCGCACGTCCGCGGCGCCGGGCCCCAGTACCGGTACCTGTGGTGCTCCGAACAGCCCAGCGCGGAATACAGCGCGAGCGCGCCGGTGTTGCCCACCGCCACCTGAAGGACCCACTTGTCCGCCCCGTGCGCGCGTCCCCAGTCGGCGAGCGCGTGCAGCACGGTGGTGGCGAGGCCGCGGCGGCGGAATTCCGGCGCGACCGCGAGACGGGCGACGTGCAGCCAGTCGTCCACGATCGCTCCGCGCACCGCGCCCGCGGTGACGCCGTCAGCCAGCACGACGCCGTAACCGACCTTGCCAGTGGTCACGACGTGCCACTGGGCGGAACTCGGCTCGGTGGTGTTCTCGGCCAATTCCCACCATTCCGGCGTCGCCTGGTCGAGAACCTCGGCATCCGGCGAAGGCCCGGACGGCAGCGGGCCGGTCAGTACCGCCACCCGGTACCCGGCGGCGTGCTCGACCTGCTCGCGCCAGCCCGCCGCGGCCACTTCGCGCTCCAGATCGCTGTCTTCCAGCACCTGGACCGCGGGCGGAATGCCGCGGGCGTGTGCGAAGTCACACACGGCCGTGAGCGCGTCCGGGACTCCACGTCCGGGGTCGCCGACAGCGAGTGCGCTGTTCGCGCGCCCGGTGAAGCCGTCCGCCCAGCGCAAAGTCCATTGCCCGAGCGGCTCCTCGACCACTGCCGGCCACGCTTTCGCGCACACGATTTCGAGCTTTTCCCGGGAGTTCACGGTTAGATTGTGACGGAGAGAGCTGTCCCGTTCCGCAGGAGAACCCATGAGCTACGCGCGCAAGGACGACCGGCACAACGACGAGCTTGTCGACGAGATCGCCGACGGGTTCAAGCGGACTCTCGAGGAGAAACGCGAGGACGGCAAGCCCGCCGGACCCGCGTTCGCCATTACCGGCGATGCCCGGAACGCGCCGAAACCGCGCCGCCGGGATCGCTGAGCGGCGCGGATCCGCCCCGTTTCCAGGGGTCGGATAAGGGTCGCCTAACCACCACCGGGGGCCAGGGAAGCGCGTAATGTCCGCACCGACCGGCCCAGCAGGAGAAGCCAGGAGTACGCAGTGACCTACGTGATCGCCGAGCCCTGCGTCGACGTGCTCGACAAGGCGTGTATCGACGAGTGCCCCGTGGACTGCATCTACGAGGGCGAGCGGATGTTGTACATCCACCCGGACGAGTGCGTCGACTGCGGCGCCTGCGAGCCGGTCTGCCCGGTCGAGGCCATCTACTACGAGGACGACGTGCCGGACAACTGGTCCGACTACACCAAGGCGAACGTCGACTTCTTCAACGAGCTGGGCTCGCCCGGCGGCGCCTCGAAGGTCGGCAAGACCGCGCACGACCCGGGGTTCATCAAGGCTCTGCCCCCGCAGGGCGAATGACCCGGCTGCCCGACTTCCCCTGGGATTCGCTCGCCGAGGTCAAGGCCCGAGCGCAGGCGCATCCCGGGGGCATCGTCGACCTCTCCGTCGGCACGCCCGTCGACCCGGTGCCGGACTCGATCCGCGCCGCGCTCGCGTCGGTGTCGGAGATTCCCGGCTACCCGGCCACGCACGGAACGCCTGAGCTGCGCGAAGCGGCTGTCACGGCGTTGCGGCGGCGGTACGGGATCACCGGCGTCGAGCCGGACGCCGTGCTGCCGACGATCGGTTCGAAAGAGGCCGTGGCCTGGCTGCCGCGGCTGCTCGGCTTCGGGCCGGGCGACGTAGTGGTCATCCCGGAGCTGGCGTACCCGACGTACGAGGTGGGTGCGCTGCTCGCGGGTGCCGAGGTGGTACGTGCGGACGGGCTGACCCAGCTCGGCCCGCGCCGCCCGGCGATGATCTGGCTGAACTCGCCGTCGAACCCGACCGGCCGTGTGCTCGGCGTCGACCACCTGCGCAAGGTGGTCGAATGGGCGCGCGAACGCGGCACTGTCGTGGTGTCCGACGAGTGCTACCTCTCGCTCGGCTGGGAGGCGGAACCGCTGTCGGTGCTGCATCCGTCCGTCCACGGTGGACAGACGGACGGCCTGCTCGCGGTGCATTCGCTTTCGAAGTCGGCGAACCTGGCCAGCTACCGCGCCGGATTCGTGACCGGCGACCCCGTGCTGGTGAAGAATCTGCTGGAGGTGCGCAAGCACGCCGGCATGATCGTGCCGCGCCCGGTGCAGCAGGCGATGGTCGCCGCGCTCACCGACGACGAAGCCCTTGCCGAGCAACGCGAACGCTACCGCGCGCGGCGCGTGGTGCTGCGGAAAGCGTTGCAGGACAGCGGATTCGAGATCACGTATTCCGAGGCTGGGCTGTATCTCTGGGCGACGCGCGGGGAATCCGCGCAGGCCACGGTGGAATGGCTGGCCGAGCGCGGGATCCTGGTCGCCCCTGGCACGTTCTACGGGCCCGCGGGCAAGGAGCACGTGCGGGTCGCGCTGACGTCCACGGACGAGCGCATCGAGGCGGCCGCGGAGCGGTTGGCGCAGGGCTGAGGGTCAGGCAGGCCAGGTGAAATACCCGGCCGCCGCGACCGCCAGCAGCAGGAAGACCGCCGGGAACGCGATGTTGTGGAACACCTTCGCGCGGATGTGCGCGGCGACCGCTCCGACGAAGAACAGCGTCAGCCCGATCGCGGCGGCCAGCCCCAGGTGTGGCCAGCCGAGGAGGCCGAGCACCAGCCCGGCGGTGCCCGCGCCCTCCAGGATCGCCAGGTAGGGGAGCCATCGCGGGCCGACGCCGACCTCGGCCGAGTTCTGCAGGACGAACTGCGCTCGGACGGCCTTGGCCGCGACTTCGAAGGCATTGATCGCGATGCAGGCGAAGGTGGCGACGAGAAGTCCGGTTTCCATGGCTGCTCCTTCCGGTCTCGCTTCCTTGACGGTGCAGGGACCGGAAAGGTGACCGCGGCTAGTAGTCGCGGCCGGTGAAACCGCGGTAGACGAACCGCGTCAACGCCTCCACCGCTTCCTCGTCGGACGGCGGGGTCCAGCCCGCCGGCGGCGGGGTCAGCAGCCACATCTGCGCGAAGTTGTCGACCAGCTGGTACATCATCGCGAGGGTGAGCTGGGTGTTCGCCGGTAGCCGCAATCCGGCTGCGGTGACGTGTTCGAGGTGGCTCTCGACGTCCGCGGCCTGAGTGGCGCCGAAGTTCGCGTAGGCGGCGGCGAAGTCGTCGTTCACCATCGCCGCTTGGCGCAGGGCGAGCATCGTCGGCGCGTTGTCGCGGTAGAAATCCCAGTACTGCCGCACGTGCCAGCGGACCGCCGCCGGGTCGCTGAAATCGGACAGATGGTCCTCGGCCATGGCCTGCCGGTCGCTGTCCGCGGCCAGGTCGGCCAGCAGGGCGATGAGCAGTTCTTCCTTGCTCGCGAAGTGGTTGTAGAACGACCCCGCGGCACGACCGGCTTCCTTGGTGATGTCGGTGATCTTCGTGTTCAGGTAGCCCTTGGCCGCGAACACGCGCTTGGCCGCTTCCTTCAGCGCCGTTTCCGTTTCGGCGGCTTTGTCCCGGCGGCTCGTGGCTGTCATCCGGCACCTCCCTTGACGCGGAACGCTATCAGCGGGCACTCTGAATCTAGATTCACTGAATATAAATTCATCGAAGGGTGAGGGCGATGACGGTACTGGTGGCGGGAGCGGGCCCGACCGGGCTCACGCTGGCGATCGAGCTGGCGCGGCGCGGGGTCGGCGTGCGAGTGGTGGACAAGGCGGAGCAGTACTTCGTCGGTTCGCGCGGCGACGGGCTGCAGCCGCGCACGATGGAGGTTTTCGAGGATCTGGGCGTGCTGGACGCGGTGCTCGCCGCGGGAGCGCCGCCGTATCCGATGCGGGTGTACCTGGACGGGGAGTTCGCCATGGTGCGGTGGATGGCCGAGCCGGTCGAGCCGACGCCGACGGTGCCGTATCCGAACGCCTGGTTCCTCGGCCAGTCGCAGACCGAGGGGATCCTTCGCGACCGGCTGGCTGAGCTGGGCGTTCGGGTCGAGCTGAACACCGCGCTGACCGGCTTCACGCAGGACGACGAGGGCGTGACCGCTGAGCTGTCGACGGGGGAGACGGTGCGGGCGGAGTACCTGGTCGGCGCGGACGGCGGGAAGAGCTTTGTGCGCAAGGCATTGGGAATCGCGTTCGAAGGGACCACTGACGAATCGATCCGGATGCTGCTGGGCGACGTCTCGGCGGAAGGGCTCGACCACGACTCGGCGTACTGGTTCGCGAAGGCGGACGAGCCGATGTCCGGAGTCGCGTTCACGCCGCTCCCGGGGACGCCGTATTTCCAGTTCGCCTCCCCGCTCGGCGACGGCGACGCGGGGACCTCGCTAAGTGCGTTGCAGGAGCACCTGGACGCGGTGTCCGGCGGTGGTGTCCGGCTGCTCGACCTGGCGTGGTCCACCGTGTGGCGGCCGAATATCCGCCTGGCCGCCTCGTTTCGGCAGGGGCGGGTGTTTCTCGCCGGGGACGCCGCGCACGTGCACCCGCCGACCGGCGGGCAGGGGCTGAACACCGGCGTGCAGGACGCGTACAACCTCGGCTGGAAGCTCGCCGACGGATCGCCTGCGCTGCTGAACAGCTACGAGGCGGAACGGCGTACGGTCGCGGCGCGGGTTTTGGGGGTGAGCAGTGCGTTGCTGGAGAAGTACAAGGAGGGGGCCGACGACGCGCACGAGCGCGGGCCGGAGACTCAGCAGCTCGATGTCACTTACCGGGGCGGACCGCTGTCGCCGGTCGGCACGGGCGCGTTGCGGCCGGGCGATCGGGCACCGGACGCACCGCTGGTGGACGCGAATGGCAAGACTGTGCGGCTTTTCGAGCTGTTCAACGGTCCACATGCGACAGAGCTGGTGTTCGGCGACGGGCCGCTCGGGACGGAGCATCCGGCGTACCGGATCCTGCCGAAGGGGTCGGCAGGGGAATTCGTGGACGGGGGCGGGCACGCGTATGCGGCGTATGAGGGGGTGGCTGGGAAGCGGGTGCTGGTGCGGCCGGATGGCTACGTGTGGTCGGTCAACTGACCGCGTGCTCGGCCTTTTCGATGCGGTGCCATACGTCGAGCCACGTGGCCCGGGCCTGAGCACGCTTCGCCAACTCGTGCTCGACGATCCGCCCGGCGACGAAACCGACCTCGGCGTCCGCGTTGGCCAGCACGCCGCGCACCTTCTCCGCGGCGAAGACCGCGTCCTGGTGATCGCCTAGCACGGTCTGGAATTTGCGGGTCGCCTTGATCAGCTCGGACAGTTTCGCCGCCTGCTTCTTTTTCGCCGCCGACCGGGCCAGTTCGGCGGTGTAGCGGAGTTTCTTGCCGTGGATGCGCAGTGCGTGCAGGTCGTCGTCCGGCGGATTCGGCGGCAGGGCGGCGACCGCGCGGGCGAGTTTCCGGTACGGCTTCCGCACGTCGGCGGCCAACCCGGGCTTGGCGGAGGGCGTCTCGTCGATCTCGTGCTCGGCGGCGCGGGACAGCTGGGCGATGCGCTGCAACAGGGTCGCGTACCGCGGGCTCGACAACGCCCGGTTCAACCGGCGGCGGGCGGCGGTGCGTTCGGAGACGAAACGGGACACCAGCCGTCGCCCGGCGGCCTGGTCGCGGACGTCGAAGTCGGCGATCACCTCGCGCAGGTGGCCGATCAGCACGTCGTAGTCGCGGACCTCGCCGAGGACCTGGCCCAGCCAGCCGAGGTCGGCTCGCACCGGTTCCGCGGTGGCCCCGATCAGCGCGCTGGAGGATTTCAGCACGCTGCGCATCCGCCGTTGCGCGACACGCATCTGGTGCAGTTCTTCCGGATCGGCCCCGGCCCGGGTGCCCGGTTCGCGGGACAGCAGTTCGCGCAGTTCGTGGTCGAGTTTGGCCCGTACGTGCGCGGCTGCCGGGGCCTCGGGTCCCGCTTTCGCCGGTTCGGCGGGGAGCCCCAGAGCGGCCGGCGTCGTCGGTTCCGGAGTACGGCGGCGGCTGGTCGCTTCGGAGGTCACCTGGTTAATGGTAGGTGAACAACGATCAGTTCGGCGCCGGTAGAAACAGCGAGAGGGTGCGCTCCCGCTGGCGGGAAGCGCACCCTCTCGAAGGGGTGGATCAGTTGGCGTGTAGTGCTTCGTTCAGCTGGATGCCGACGCCGCCGCGCGACACGACCTCGACCGCGCCGGTCGCCGAGTTGCGCCGGAAGACCGCGCCGGAGATGCCGGAAAGCTCGCGGGCCTTGACCGTCTTGCCGTCGACCTCGACCTTGGTGCCGGCGGTGACGTACAGCCCGGCCTCGATCACCGAGTCGTCGCCGAGGGAGATGCCCGCGCCGCCGTTCGCGCCGATCAGGCAGCGTTCGCCGATCGAGATCACCTCGGTGCCGCCGCCGGACAGGGTGCCCATGATCGACGCGCCGCCGCCGACGTCGCTGCCGTCGCCGACCAGCACGCCCGCCGAGATGCGCCCCTCGACCATCGACGCGCCGAGCGTGCCCGCGTTGTAGTTCACGAAGCCCTCGTGCATCACGGTGGTGCCGGACGCGAGGTGCGCGCCGAGCCGCACGCGGTCCGCGTCGGCGATGCGGACCCCGCTCGGGAGGACGTAGTCGACCATCCGCGGGAACTTGTCCACGCCGTACACGGTGACCGCGCCGCGCGACCGCAGCCGCAGCCGGGTCTGCTCGAAGCCCTCGACCGGGCACGGGCCGTGGTTCGTCCACACGACGTTGGCCAGCAGGCCGAAAATGCCGTCGAGGCTCTGCCCGCGCGGCCGGACCAGCCGGTGCGACAGCAGGTGCAGGCGCAGGTAGACGTCGTGGGCGTCGGCGGGCGCGGTGGCCAGGCTGCCGATCGTGACTCGCACCGCGACAACCTCGACACCGCGGTCGGTGTCCGGGCCGAGCAGCGCGGCCGCGGACTCGCCGAGCAGCTCGGTGGTCTGCTCCGCGGTCAGCCGCTCGGTGCCGCTGATGCCTGCTTCGACCAGCTTGGGGTGCGGGTACCAGGTGTCCAGCACGGTTCCGTCGGACGTGACGGTGGCCAGCCCGACGCCGACGGCGCCGGTCGTTTCGGGGTCAGGGGTCTGCTCGCTCACGCTGGTCACGGTAGCTGAAGCGGGCTGGCTCAACCCGTGGCGGCCAGCTGGTTCACCTTTTTCTTGACCTCGGTGAGCGCGGTCGAGATGGAGACGAGCGCCTGCGTGCACGCCCCGCCCGGCGTGGGGACAGTGGTGCAGCCGGCCTGACGGAACTCGGCGACCGCCTGGTCGAGCGCGGTCGCGTCGTGGTCGAGCGGCTGGTTGACCGTCTTGCCCGCTTTCGCCAGCTTGTGCACCGAACCCGCGGTGTTGCCGACCTCGGTGACGTATTTCTCACAGCCCTTGGGCAGCTGCGTCTGCGGACCGGTGAAACAGGTGTCGGCCGACAACGCGTCGAGCTTGATCGGCAGGGCGTCGGGACCCGGATCGCCGGCGCCCGGACGGGCCTTGGGCCCGGCCTCGTTGCTGCAACCGGTGAGGACAAGGGCGAGGACGCCGAGAACGACCAGGGAGCTTCGCGTGCGCACGTCCTCACGGTAGCCCCCGCGCTGGCTGGGTACGGTGCCGGTATGACCTCCCTTGACCTGCGCGCCGACCCTGCCGAGCTCACTGCTGCCCTTGTGGATGTGTTCAGCGTCTCCGGGGAGGAGGGCAAGCTCGCGGACTTGGTGCAGGCGGCACTGGCTGAGCAGGCCCCGCATCTGGAAGTGGTGCGCAATGGGGACGCGGTGCTGGCGCGGACGAATCTCGGTCGTCCTTCGCGCGTGATTCTCGCCGGGCATTTGGACACGGTTCCGGAGAACTCGAATTTGCCTTCGCGGGTTACTGGGGCCGGGGACGATGCGGTGTTGCATGGGCTCGGGTCGGTGGACATGAAGGGCGGGGACGCGGTGTTTCTGCATCTGGCCGCGACCTTGCCGGAGCCTCGGCATGACGTGACGTTTGTGTTTTACGACAACGAAGAGGTTGAGGCGGTTCGGAACGGGCTTGGGCGGATCGAGCGGGAGTTGCCGGAGTGGCTGGCTGGGGATCTCGCGGTGGTTGGCGAGCCTTCCAATGGCGTGATCGAGGCTGGGTGTCAGGGGACGTTGCGGGTCGAGGTGCGGACTTCGGGGGAACGGGCGCATACGGCTCGGGCTTGGATGGGAGTCAATGCGATTCATGCGTTGGCGGAGCCGTTGCGGCGGTTGGCTTCTTATTCGCCTCGGGTGGTGGATATTGACGGGCTGACGTATCGGGAAGGGCTGCAGGCTACGGGGATTTCCGGTGGGGTGGCTGGGAATGTGGTGCCGGACGCGGCTGTGTTGACGGTGAATCATCGGTTTGCGCCGGACCGGAGTGCGGAGCAGGCGGAGGCGCATGTGCGGGAGGTTTTTGAGGGGTTTGAGGTGACGTTGGTGGATTTGTCGCCGGGGGCGTTGCCGGGGTTGGGTGCGCCTGCGGCGGCGGAGTTGGTGGCTGCGGCTGGGGGGAAGGCCGCGGCGAAGCTGGGGTGGACGGATGTGGCTCGGTTTGCCGCGTTGGGGATGCCTGCGGTGAATTTCGGGCCGGGGGATCCTACGTTGGCGCATACGCAGCAGGAGAATGTGCGGGTGGGGGAGATTCGGGAAGTGGCTTCGGTTTTGCGGCGGTTTTTGGGGTGAGGTTGGGGGCGGCTCGTCGCCTGGCGGCGACATTGCGCCCCGTTCGTGAGGGGGCACCCCGAAGCTGATTGTGCTGACGGTTCGGGGGTGCTTGTCAAGGCGGGAAAGATGCCTTGACAA